>JAZKSZ010000037.1:0-13865 GCA_036625795.1 Haloarculaceae archaeon | reverse complement strand
AACAGTGGCTCCGACGCTTCAGACACCACTACAACCACGAACGACCGAATCAAGCACTCGACGGTCGAACGCCAGCTGAGGTCATCCAGAACTAGACAGTGCCGTTGACAAGATCATGTCAGGCGAATACACGGTGAGTGGGCGGGTGACCCACAGCGACGGGACGCCAGCGCTGGACGTGACCGTGATGGCCATCGACGTCGACATCGGGGCGGACGACCCGCTGGGCGCGACGGGGACGCGACCGGACGGCTCGTTCGCAATCTCCGCGGCAGCGTCGACACTCGGGGCGCTGGAAGGGACGCCCGAGGTCAGGCTCTCGGTGTTCCGTAACGGTGACGTTATCCACGAGCAGACTGTCGAGCCCGACCCGGCGGTCTCGGTCGAGATCACCGTCGAACGCGAGGAGCCGCTCTCGATGGAGAACGTCGCGGAGGCGATGTGCAACATGCACCACGGGATGACCGAACAGCGGGGGATGCGGAACGTCCCGAGCGCCCCGTTTCACCCCGGTCAGGGCCGGTTCGGCCGCATGTTCCCGTACCTGGAGGCGGCCGACCACCCGGTCGGCTTCCTCCAGGACCTGGGACGGCCGGGCGGCCCCCTCGACGAATCCACAGCGAGCCGGTCAGTCGGCCCCTCGTCGCTGCCGGCCGGCATGGCCTTCCTCGGGCAGTTCATCGACCACGATATCACGCTCGACCCGCTGTCGAGTCTGGCCCGCCGGACCGACCCCGACGCGACCCGGAACTTCCGGACCCCGGGGCTGGACCTCGATTCGGTCTACGGGCTCGGGCCGGAGGCGTCGCCGTATCTCTACGAGTCGCCGATGCAAGGCGGGGACAGCGAGCGCCTTCTCGTCGCCACCGACGGCCGGGCGGACCTTCCCCGCAACAGGGAGGGGACGGCGCTGGTCGGCGACCACCGTAACGACGAGAACCACATCCTCTCGCAGTTCCAGTACGCCATGCTGGAGTTCCACAACGCGATAGTCGAGTGGCTCCCCGACTCCTGCTCCGAGGCCTTCGACCGCGCCAACCAGCTGGCACGCTGGCACTACCACTGGGTCGTCCTCGAGGAGTTCCTCCCCGCGGTGTGTGATGAGGACGTCGTCGACCGTGTCCGCGAGAACCGCCAGCACTACACCGTCGGTCACGGGGACGAACCCTACATGCCCCTCGAGTTCTCCGTCGCGGCGTACCGCTACGGACACAGCCAGATCCGCCAGCGCTACCGGGTCAACGCGGGGACCGAGCGGGCGCTGTTCGGACGCGGGGACAGCGGGTTCGGGATGGGCTTCGAGGCGCCGTCCGAGCCGGAACTCGTCGACTGGCGGTACCTCTTCGACTTCGGCGCCGAGGTCGACACACAGCGGGCGCGGAAGATCGACCCGCTCGTCGCGTCGGACCTGCTGGACCTGCCCTTCGTCGATGGAGACGCGGAGTGGGAATCCTCGCTCGCGTCGCGCAACCTGGTCCGTGGTCGGCAGCTCCAGCTCCCGAGCGGGCAGGCGGTCGCCAGAGCGCTCGGCGTCGACCCGCTATCCAACGAGCGCATCGGCTTCGACCAGGCCATCGCGGAGTACGAGTCCGAGTACGACAGCCTCGGTGCGGACACCGAGGCGCCGCTGTGGTACTACGTGCTCGCCGAGGCGCGGGAACACGGTGACGGCGACCACCTCGGTCCCGTCGGGAGCCGGATCGTCGCCGAGACGATCGTCGGGCTGGTCGAATCCGACCCGGCCTCTTTCCTCACGGTGGAGCCGAACTGGACGCCGGAGCTGCCGGCTCCCCACTCCGGAGAGGGGGAGTTCAGGACGGTCGACCTGCTCGAGTTCGCCGTCGGTGGCCGCAACGACGCCTGAGCCGGACCTCGGACCCCACTCCCCGGACTAGTCGACAGCCCGCCACAGGTATAGCGACGCCGTCGACCGGTAGGGCCTCCAGCGCTCGGCGGCTGCCACCATCTCCTGTCTGTCCATTCCGTCACCGTACAGCGACTCCATCCCGCGACGGATCCCCAGGTCCTCGACGGGGAAGATGTCGGGTCGCCCCAGCGCAAACAGCAGAAACATCTTCGCCGTCCAGGTGCCGACGCCGTGGATGCCGGTCAGCTCCGCGGTGACGGCCTCGTCGTCCATCCCTTCGAAGAACCCGCGGTCGTACTCGCGCTCGCGCCAGGCCCGCGCGACCGCCCTGACGTACTCGGTTTTCTGTCTGGAGAGGCCGGCATCCCGGAGCGTCGACTCCTCGGCAGCGAGCAGACCTTCCGGGGACACGTCGACGGCGTCGAACAGGCGCTTCTCGATGGCGGCGGCAGCGGCCATCGACACCTGCTGGCGGGTCAGCGAGACCACCAGCCGGCGGAAGGGGTCGTCGGCCGGTTCGAGCTCCAGTGGCCCGTGTTCCTCGACCAGCGGGGCGAGGTCGGGGTCGCTCCGGAGGTGGGTCACAGCTTCCTCTGACACACCTCGAGCTACGCGTCGGGACAGTTGAGCGTATCGACGGGCCTGGAGGGCCAAAGCGGTGGCAGGGCAGAAGGGCACAGAGTCGGGGGGTCAGTGGTCAGGGGACGGGTCTCGGTGCCACCGCATCCCCACGTAGACAGCCCGGCATAAAGAGAGGGGTCGGACTGTTTCAGACCCGTCGACCGAGAGAAAGAGTTTTGTACTGGAACCGGACCAGCACGCACTTACCGGGCGGGGACGGAGCGGAGGTATGCGCGTCGCCGACCGACAGCAGCGGGAGGGCGGTCGCGAGCGGCTGACGCTGGTCCCCGAGAGCCTGGACGACCTCTGGCACCTCTCGCACGTCGTCGAGCCGGGCGACCGGGTGGCCGGCGACACCACCCGCCGGATCCAGCGCGACGACGAGCAACTCCGGGATACGGGGGGCGAGCGCGAACATCTCTGGGTCGAGATCGCGGTCGAGGACGTCGAGTTCGCCAAGTTCGCCAACCGGCTGCGGGTCGGTGGCGAGATCGTCGACTGCTCGCGGGAGGACCAGCTCGGCCACCACCACACTATCAACGTCGAGACCCAGACCGAAATCGAGGTCGAAAAGGTCTGGAAGCCCGACCAGCACGAGCGAGTCGAGGAGGCCGTCGAGGCCACCGACAACCCCGACGTCGCCATTGCGACCGTCGAGGAGGGCCAGGCTCACGTCCACACCGTCGCCCAGTACGGCACCGAGGAGCGCGCCTCACTGTCTGGAACCACCGGGAAAGGCGAGTACGCCCGCTCCCGGGAGGAACTGTTCGCCGAGTTGACCGACGTGCTCGGCCGGCTGGACGTCGATGCGGTCATCCTCGCCGGCCCGGGGTTCACCAAGCAGGACGCGCTCGAGTACGTCGAGGAGCACGCGCCGGACCTCGCGGAGCTGGTCACGACGGTCGATACCAGCGCCGTCGGCGACCGGGGGGTCCACGAGGTACTCAAGCGCGGCGCCGTCGAGGAGGTCCAGCAGCGAACGCGGATCGCCGAGGAATCGGCGCTGGTCGACGAACTCACTGGGCGGATCGCCGAGGGGGCGAAAGTGGCCTACGGCCCGGAATCGGTCGCCGAGGCCGCCGAGTACGGCGCCGTCGAGACGCTGCTCGTGCTCGACGACCACCTCCGCCGGGAGCGCCGCGGCGAGGGCGAGTGGGACGTCGACGTGGACCGTGTCATCGAGACCGTCGAACAGAAAGGCGGGGACGTGACGGTCTTCTCGAGCGAGTTCGACCCCGGCCGACAGCTGGCCAACCTCGGCGGGATCGCCGCGCTACTGCGGTACCGGCTGGAGTAGCTGCCAGCGTGTCAGGCTAGCTCACCTCGACGCTCAGGCCGTCACGGGCGACCCGGACGGCGCCGTCGTAGCGCTCGCCGACCGACTCGAGCATCTCCTCGTGGCGGCCGTCGGTGTGGGGGTAGAGGTGGGTCAGGTAGAGCCGACCCACTTCCGCATCCGCCTCGGCAAACGCCCGACCGAGCGCGCTCGGTGTCGGGTGGTTCGAGACGTCGACGTCGTCCGGGAACGAGCAGTCGTGGACGCAGACGGCGGCCCCGTCGGCGAAGTCCGCCAGCTCCGGGAACGCCTCGCTGTCCCCGCTGAAGACCACGTCGCCGGGCTCGTCGGGATGGGCAAAGCGGTAGGCCAGACAGTCCATGGAGTGGCGCGTCTCCATCGCGGTGACGTCGAACCCGGCCACGGTCGTCTCGACGCCGGGGTCGACTGTCCGCAGCGTCAGGTCGAGCCGGCCCTGCATGTACTCGTGGACGTCGAGCAGGTCCTCGACGAGGGCGGGCGTCCCCGGCGGGCCGACGACAGTCAGCGACTCCTCGCCCGCGAGCCAGCGGGCTTTCATCAGCGGGAGCAGGTCCGAGACGTGGTCGAGGTGGTGGTGTGTCAGCAGGACGGTGTCGACCCCCTCGTAGCCCGCTTCCGTCCGTCCGAGGCCGTGCAGGGCGCCGCTGCCGCAGTCGACCAGCAGCCGGTCCTCGCCCGCCGAGAGCAGGAGGCCGGTCTGGAAGCGCTCGCCGGTCGGCATCGCGCTGCCCGTCCCCAGGAACGTCAGGCGCATACCGGTGAAAGGTCCGGGGGCGGCAAGGGCGTTTGGGCTCGTCCCGCGGTACTGCGGCCGAAGGGATTTCGGCACCCACGCCGTTCCCACGGGTGATGCCCGCCGACACCGTTCGCGAGGCGCTCGCCGACCGCGCGGTCGAGGGGGCGGTCTGTCTGGAGGCCGGCGCCGGTACCGGCCGGACGACTGACGCTTTGCTCGAGGCCGGCGCGGGGAGGGTCTACGCGGTGACCGACGACCCCGACCACGCCGCGGGCGTCCGCGACCGGTTCGACGACGACCGCCTGACGGTTCTCCGCGCCGACCTCCGGACGACGCCCCTGCCGGCCGACAGCGTCGACCTCGTCACCGCCCACGCGCTGTTCAACGTCCTCCCGTCAGCCGTGGCGGCCGACGTGGCCGCGGACCTGACCCGGGTCGCCCGGCCCGGCGCGGACCTACTTGTCGACGACTACGCGCCGGTCCCGGCGTCCGCGCCGGTCAGGCGACTGTTCGCCGTCGAGAACGCCGCCGCCGAACTGGCCGACGGAGCCCCGGCGCTGACATTCCACTCGCCGGCGGGGCTCCGGCGGCTGTTCGCCGGGCACGGCTGGCGACACGACCGGACGCGGACGCTGCTTGACCCGGTGCCGTGGCACGCCGACCTCGTGGACGCACACCTGTCGGTCGTCCGGGAGACGGTCGAGGGCCTCGAGGACGGCCTGGCCGGCGAGTTGCTCGCCGAGGCCCGCCGGCGGGCCGACGCCGCGCGGGATACCGAGGTCGGCGAGATGTACAGCCTCGCGCTCTCGCTGCCCGCCGAGTCGGAGTGAGGCGGGAGGGTGACGGTCCCGCGCGCGGTCAGCCCGGCCGGGCGCGCTCGCCGTCCCACCGGACGCGCCTTTCGACGGCCAGTTTCTCCAGGTGGGCGCGAGCGGTCGCCAGCGCGAGGTCGCGCACGTCCGAGACGTCCTTTTCGTAGGCGGCGTCCACGACCTCCGCGAGCGTTTCGGCCCCGCCCTCGACGGCCGCGAGGACGCGCTGCTCGCGCTGGCGGCGGTGGTCGATGAGCCGCCGGCAGGTCGCCCGGGGGTCGTCGATGACCGGGCCGTGGCCCGGGTAGAGGACGTCCGGGTCGCGGGCGTGGACCCGCCGCAGGGAGGTGACGTAGGCGCGCATGTCTCCCTCTGGGGCGCCGACGACGACGCTGCCCTCCGCAACCGCGAGGTCCCCAGTCACCAGCCCGTCGGCGGCGAAGGCGACGTGTTCCGGCGCGTGGCCGGGCGTCTCCAGCACGCCGACCCCGTCGCCGGCGGGAAGCACCGTCCCCTCCCGGAAGGTCCGGTCGGGCGCGACGCCGGTCGCTGCCTCGAAGCCGGCTTCGCGGCCGGCCCGGGCCCAGACCGTGAGGTCGTAGGCCTCGGCGTAGGCGGCGACGGCGCCGGTGTGGTCGCGGTGGTGGTGGGTGAGCGCGAGGTGGGCTGCGTTGCTGTCCTCGACGGCGACGTCGAGCGCGTCGGTTCGGCCGGCAGGGTCGACGAGGACCGCGTCCTCCGCGCCGAGCACGTAGGCAGTCGTCGCGCCCGACGGGGCCCGGGTGTCGATATCGACGCTCACCCCCTCGACCGTGGACCGGGCTACCATCCTGACCCCCACCCACCCGGGGACGCCCGGCTGCCTGGCTGGCTGGTCGCCCAGCAGCCCCGCGATCCCCGGCTCAGTCCGCCAGGGTGTAGAGCCGCCGGCGGGCGTCGTAGGGGTCGTGTCTGACCGCGACGACCTCGGCGTCGGTCAGCCGGTTCAGCGCGTACCGGGCGGTCCGGTCCGGGAGCAGCGACTCCTCGGCGACCTCCTCCAGGGACATCGTCCCCTCCACCTGGAGGACCTTCGCCACGAGTTTCGCGCTCGGTGGCAGGTCCCGGAGGCGCTCGCGACGGTCCTCGTTTGTTACATCTCCAACGCTCCCGTCCGTTTTTGTGCTCATACGTTCCGACAATCGCCTCGCAACTGTAAACCTTGGCCATATATCCGGGGGACGTGTATCCATTGCATCCATGTCCTTATATTCCTAGTCCCCCGGCTCGCGGCGGGGTGGCCGGGGACGGTTTCAGTACCGTTTTAGGCCCCGGTAGATATGGGGGGAACGTGAAAGGAGAGGAGTGGTACCAGGCCGACGACGTGGCCGAGTCCTACGAGGACAAGCGCTTCTCGCGCGGCGGGCGGATCATCGACCGCCGCGAGAAGCAGGCGGTCTTGGACGCACTCGGACCGGTTGAGGACAAGCGGGTGCTGGAGATCGCCTGTGGAACCGGCCGGTTTACCGTGATGCTCGCCGAGCGCGGCGCGGACATCGTCGGACTGGACATCTCCGAGCCGATGCTCCAGCAGGGCCGCGAGAAGGCCCGGGCGGCCGGCGTGGCCGACCACCTCGAGTGGATGCGCGGCGACGCTGCGCGGCTCCCCTTCCCCGACGACCACTTCGACATCGTCTTCGCGATGCGGTTTTTCCACCTGGCCGATACCCCTGCCGCCTTCTTGGAGGAGATGGCCCGGGTCTCGCGGGAACGCGTGTTTTTCGACACGTTCAACCGCTTCTCGACCCGGTCGCTATACACCTGGGCGCTCCCGATGGGGTCGCGGCTCTACTCCAGCCGCGAGGTCGACCGGCTGCTCAGCGACACCGGGCTCGAACTCGCCCGCGCGGACCACGACTGGGTGTTTCCCTACGGATTCTACCGGAAGGTCCCCAACAGCATCGCCTCCGGGTTCCGGTGGCTCGACAACGCCGTCGGTGGGACGCCGGCCGGCCGACGGCTGGCCTCCGTCTCCTACTGGTCGGCGACGGTCTGAGCCCGCGACGTTTTTAGGGCTCGGGATGACTACCCCTGAGTATGTCCCTCTCGGTGGTCGTCCCGACACTCAACGCCCGCGACGAGCTCGCGGACTGTCTGGACGCACTCGCCGAGCACGCCCCCGACGCCGAGGTGGTCGTGGTCAACGGCCCCTCGGCCGACGGCACCACCGGCATGATCCAGGAGCGGGCCGACGTGGACGTCCTCGTCGAGATCGCCGACCGGAGCATCAACTGCGCCCGCAACGCCGGGCTCGACCACGCCACCGGCGGGACGGTCGCCTTCGTCAACCACACTCTCTCGGTCGGCGACACCTGGCGGGAGGCAGTGACCGACGGGCTCGTCGACAGCCACGCCGTCACGGGGCCGACCCGCACCCAGTTGCGGGCCGGCGTCGAGACCGAGCGCAAGGAGTCCCGGACCATCGCGGGCACCGCGGTCACCTACTTCAACCCGGGAAACGTCGCCTTCCGCCGCGAGACCCTGGAGGCGCTCGACGGGTTCGACGAGTACCTCGAGGTCGGCGGTGCCAGGGACGCCGCCCACCGGCTCGCGCTGGGCGAGTTCGACGTGAACTGGGACGACGCGATGCACGTCCGCCAGGAGCTGGGTGCCGACGGCGGGCGCGAGACCGACTGGGACTGGAAGTACCGCTCGCTCGCGTATCGGCTCGTGAAGAACTACGGGCTCCGGCCGACGGTCCTCCGCCGGCTCCTGTCCCACGCCGGCCGGGACGCTGTGGAGGAACTCCGCCGCGTTGCCCGGGGCGACAGCGAGCCGTCGACGTGGCTCGGCGCGGGGAAGGACGTCACCGTCAACCTCGCCGTCGGGCTGAAAGACGGACTCGCTGCCCGACGCCGCGACGGGGACCCGCGGCGCAATCCCCGGGGACAGTCGGCCCGGTCGGACCGCGCGGTGACCGTCTACGACTGGCGGTGACCGGGGACACCGCCAGCGCCCGATAGGAGCTCCCGGCACGACCGCCGTCGGTCAGGGAGCGAGTTCCTCGATCACGCGGCCGGCGTTTTTGGAGAACACCTTCCGCATCGCGTCCTCCGGGACGTCCAGGGTCAGGATTTCCATGACGCCGACATTGGGGTGGACCGTTGGCGCACCGCTGCCAAAGAGCACTCTGTCGGGGTGTTCCATGACGGCCCGCTCGACGGGGTCCCGGGTGTGGACGGCGCTGGTCTCCAGGTAGAGGTCGTCGTGCTCGTCGAGCAGATCGACCGTCCGCTCGGCCATCGCCTCGTCCAGCGGGTAGCCGCCGAAGTGCGAAACGACGACGGGGAAGTCGAACTCCAGCAGTTGCTCGGCGATGGCTTGTGGGCCGAACCCGCGGCCGCCGTAGGTCAGAACGGGCAACCCGGCCGCCTCCATTTCCTCCAGGACATCGCGGTCGGGGAGCCCGTCGACGGCGGGGTGTAACCTGAACCCCGAGAAGCGGTCGTCGTAGGCGAACTGCTCGACGTCCCCGGGAGAGGTGTGGTCCTCCGAGCGCGAGCTGGCGATGTTCCGGAGCCGCGAGCCCGCGCCGCTCCCGGCGTCGCGCGGGCCGTTGACCCGCGCGAAGGGGACGAAGGGGCGCCCGACGCTCATCCGGGCGACGGCGTTGTTGGCCTTGAGGTAGCCGCCTTGCCGGTCGGCCGGGAAGACGACCCCGCGGACGACCCCGGCCTGGTGGAGCTCGCGCTCGATCTCCTCCGGGTCGCCGACGCTGCCCGCCCGCCGTTGTTCGTCGGGCTCGAGCTCGATGTGGACGTCGACGACGCGGAAGCCGTGCTCCAGTTCGAGCATCGACGGGGCGTTTGCGGTCGCGGGGCTTAAATCCCGCCGCCGGCGCCCGCCCCCGTCGCCCTCGAGTCCGGTACGTTTATATAGAACCGCTAACGATGAACTATTGAACATCATGGCTTCTGGACAGCGACGCATGGGGGGACAGCCCCTCTTCATTCTCAGCGAGGATAGCGAGCGAACCAGCGGGGAGGACGCCCAGTCGGCCAACATCACGGCCGGCAAGGCGGTCAGCGAGACCGTACGCACCACACTCGGGCCCCGCGGGATGGACAAGATGCTCGTCTCGGACAGTGGCGACGTCGTCATCACCAACGACGGCGCGACCATTCTCGACGAAATGGACATCGAGCACCCCGCGGCACAGATGCTGACCGAGGTCGCCCAGGCCCAGGAGGAGGAGGTCGGTGACGGCACCACCACCGCCGCCGTCCTGGCTGGCGAACTCCTCGGGAAAGCCGAGGGGCTGCTCGAGGACGACGTCCACCCCACGACGATCGTCGAGGGCTACCACGAGGCCGCCACGCTGGCCCACGATGCCATCGACGAGGCGGTGCTGGACGAGGACCTCGACGAGGAGCGGCTCCGGCAGGTCGCCGAGTCGAGCATGACCGGCAAGGGGACCGGCGACGTGACCGCCGGCGACCTGGCCGCGACGGTCGTCCAGGCGGTCCAGCAGGTCCGTGACGGGGGCGTCGACCGCGACAACATCGCTATCCAGACGCAGGCCGGCGGCTCCTCGAGCGCGACCGAACTGGTCGAGGGTGTCATCGTCGACCAGGACCCCGCCCACGAGAACATGCCACGGCGGGTCGAGGACGCCACCATCGCCATCGTCACCGAGGACTTCGAGGTCCGGGAGACCAACATCGACGCCGAGTACGACGTCTCCAGCGTCGACCAGCTCAACGCCGCCATCGAGTCCGAAACCGAGGAGCTGCGGGAGTTCGCCGAGAAGGTCGACGAAAGCGGTGCCGACGTCGTCTTTACCGAAGGCGAGATCGACAGCCGCGTCAAGACCTACCTCGCGGAGCGAGGGATCCTCGCGTTCAACGACCTCGACAAGGACGAGAGCCAGGCCGTCGGCTCGGCCACGGGCGCCTCCCGCTCGGGCTCGGTCGACACCCTCGAGGAGAGCGACCTGGGCCACGCCGAGACCGTCCGCGCCGAGAAGTTCGGCGACGACGAGATGGCCTTCGTCGAGGGCGGGGCGGCCACGGAGTCGGTCACCATCCTCGCCCGCGGCGGTACCGAGCACGTCGTCGACGAGCTCGAGCGGGCGCTGAACGACGCGCTCGACGTCGTCACCGCCGCGCTCGACGCCGGCGGCGTCGTCCCCGGCGCGGGCTCGACGGAGATCGTCATCGCCGACCACATCCGCGAGGAGGCGGCGAGCATCGAGGGTCGCCGGCAGTTGGCCGTCGAAGCCTTCGCCGACGCCGTCGACGTCCTGCCCCGCACCATCGCGGAGAACACCGGCCTCGACCCCATCGACGCGCTGGTCGACCTGCGGGCCGCAAACGAGAGCGGCGAGCGCGCCGGCATCATCGCCGAGGGCGAGGACGGCTCCATCGAGGACCCCGTCGAGTACGGCGTGCTCGACCCCGCCGCCGTGAAGCACGAGGCCATCGAGTCCGCCACCGAGGCGGGCACGATGATCGTCCGCATCGACGACGTCATCAGCGCCGAGTAATCGGTCGAGTAGCTCGTCACGAGACCGTGCTCGGCACTGATCACCAGTGCTGAGTGACCAGGCGAGCGTCTTATCGCGAGCCGGCAGTCAGCACTGACCGAAGCGCCGAGTAACCGGACGAGCGTCTCGTTGCGAGCCGGCAGTCAGGGCTGCCCGAAACGCCGGGCAAGTAGACGAAGATCCTGTCGTTCCGCCTTTTCACTTCCGACGCGTTCAGGAGGATCCGGTCCCTACGGCCGGTGTGTCGATAGCAGACCCGCCAGTCATCGACCGCGAGCCGTACGAGCGTGCCGAGGCCGGGGTCGAGACCGCCTTCGACGGCCCGTACGTCACTGTCGAAGCACACAACGCAGTCTACGAGAACCCCGAGTTCCGCTCGTGGGTCCGGCCGGTGATGCCCGACCACATCGACCAGTCCCCCCGGGCGCTGTTCACTACCGGACTCTCGTTCAGCCGGCCGCCGCCGGGCGGGAAGACGACCGACCGGTTGCTCGGAATCGCGGCGAGGTACGCCCGCCGGGAGTTCCGGTCGAGCCTGACCGAGGACGGCCTCGAAGCGGTGGAGGACGCGGGGTCGCGGGACCTCCGGCTGCGCGGACGGCGAACCGCGAAGGCCTTCGGGTACGACGCCGACTATCCCCTCGCGCCCGGGGCGGTCGGTGAGCCGGGGGCGACTCTCGACGTGCGCGTCTGGGCAGCCATCTGGGCGACAGCGGACTCGTTCGCGATGGCCGGCGGGGTCTACCCCCTGGAGTCGCTCTCCGATGCCGTCGGCCGGGACGGCGGGGCGGGCACGGACTCCGGGGTATCCATCGAGCCCCGACCGAGTGGGGACCGCCGGGAGGTCTTCGATGCGGTCCGCGCGGCGGCCGAGTAGGGCAGGTCCCGGGAGGGCTCCGACCCAGTCAGGACCACTGCAGGGAGACCTGACCGCCGGCGTAGACCCCGAAGGTCTCGTCGCCCCGGCCCTGGTTGACTGCGAGTTCGACGTTGCCGTGGCTGCCGATTGTGATGACGCGGTGCCCCTCCTCGACGGCAGCGTAGGTGTGGCGGACGCTCGCCCAGACGCCGTTTGCCTTGACGTGTTCCTCGAAGTGCCCCTCGAGCACCTCGCCCGGGATGTTCGTGATGACGTTGCCGAAGCCGTCGACGGCCAGCGCCTCGCCCACGGCCCCCTCGTCGGTGACCTCGGGCTCGGGCAGGCGCAGGTCGACGTACTCCTCGGTCCGCTCGACGCCAGCGATGGAGCCGACCGCGTCGACGCCGACCTCGTGGACGCGTGCGGCGGCCGGGGCGAACACGTCCCGTCCGTGGAAGGTCGAGCTTGCGGGGTCGTCCAGCCAGTCGCCGGCGCCGCCCTCGTAATCCAGCCGGAAGACCTTGCGAGCATCGGCGAGCCGGCGGGCAGCCGGGAGCGCGAGCCCGTTGTCCGGAGCGACCAGGGCGTGCTCGCCCGCCCGGACGACGACGGCGCCGCGGTCGGTCCCGACGCCGGGGTCGACGACCGCCAGGTGGACCGCCGGCGGGACGTACGGGAGCACCTCACGGAGCCAGAAGGCACTCGCCCGGACGTCCTGGCGCGGGAGGTCGTGGGCGACGTCGACCAGGCGGGCCCCGGTTCGGCCCGCGATGACGCCTTTCATCGCCGCGGGGTACGGCGAACCGAAGTCGGAGCTGAGTGTGATCACGGCTCCGGGTACGACAGTGACCGACTTGTACGTTTTTGGCTAGCCGCCGTCCGGTCAGCTGTCGCCACCGCCACCGCGATCCCCGCCCTCGCTTGTTCCGGTGTCGGTCTCGGCGACCTGCCGGAGCCGTCCGACTCCCTCGACCTCGTCGATCGTCTCGGTGACGGCGGCGGGGACCCGGTCACGCCAGGGGTCGCCGGCGACGATCCGCTCGCGGATGGTCGTCCCGCGCAGGCGCCCGCGGTCGATCAGGTTCGGGTCCCGGACCTCGTAGCTGGCCTCCTCGAACAGGCGGATCACGAGCGGGTTGTTCGAGTAGACGACGTCGAAGGGCGGGCACATGCTCTCGACGTGGCTCACCCAGACGGCGTTGCGTTCGATGTCCTCCAGCGGGACGACGTACTGCCGGACGTCGACGTCGGCCAGGACGCCGGTGATCATCATCGTCCGCTCGCCGGCGGTGAAGGGGTTCCGGACGGTGTGGGAGGCGTCGGCACTCCCGATCCCTACCACCAGTTCGCCCACCTCGGTCGCGATCTCTTCGACCAACTGCCTGTGACCGTTGTGAAACGGCTGGAACCGGCCGACGAGGAACCCCCGCGTGGTAGCCATGGTGGTGGCGTGGAGCCCCCCTTTCATAAACCAAACGGGTCGGGTGCCGACGACTCCCCTCACAGCTACCAAGTCGCTGTCTTGCGATTAGCTGCCCGGTAATACCGGCCAGGGGGAGAAAGTATATCAGTAGACAGGCCCTTCCTTTGCTTGTTAGAAACGTTTGTATGAGTAACGACAGAGACACCGAGGAAGCCCCCGGCATCGCCCGGGAGGTCGACGCCGACGAGGCGGTCGAGGAGCCGGAGCCGGCGCCCGAGGACTCCCCTGGACTGGACGACCTGGGGAGCGAGGTGGGTGTCGACGCCGACGAGGAGATGGAAGTCGACGAGGACATCGCCGAGGAGGACCCGCTGGGTGGGCTCCAGGTCGACAGTTCCGACGGGATCGAGGTCCCGGACCGGCTGGTCGACCAGGTCATCGGGCAGGACCACGCCCGCGACATCGTCCTGAAGGCGGCCAAACAGCGCCGCCACGTGATGATGATCGGCTCGCCCGGGACGGGCAAGTCGATGCTCGCGAAGGCGATGAGCCAGCTACTCCCCAACGAGGAACTCCAAGACGTCCTAGTGTATCACAACCCCGACGACGGCAACGAGCCGAAGGTCCGGACCGTTCCGGCCGGCAAGGGCGAACAGATCGTCGAGGCCCACAAGGAGGAGGCCCGCAAGCGCAACCAGATGCGGA
>JAZKSZ010000036.1:0-13947 GCA_036625795.1 Haloarculaceae archaeon | reverse complement strand
TCGTCGCCGTGGACACAGAGGACCTTCTCCGGGCGGGGGTTCATCGTGCGGACGAAGTTCTCCAGGCCCTGGCGGTCGGCGTGACCGGAGAACCCGTCGACGGTCTCGACGTCCATTCTGAGTGTGAGCGTCTTGCTGCGGCCGGTCCGGTCGTTGCCGAAGGGGATCTCCTCGCGGCCGCTCTGGATCGCCCGGCCGAGCGTCCCCTGGGCCTGGTAGCCGACGAAGGTGAGGGTGGAGTCGCTGTCCTTCCCGAGATGTTCGAGCCAGGACATGATCGGGCCACCCTCGACCATCCCCGACGTCGAGAGGACGATACTCGGGCCGCCGTCCGCGACATCCCGGCGCTCGTCTTCCCCCTCGTCGATGTGGTTGAACTGGTCGGCCAGGAAGGGGTTCTCGTCGTCGTGGAAGATCCTATCGCGGAGGTCGTCACGGAGATACTCGGGGTACGTGGAGTGGATAGCTGTCGCCTCCCAGATCATCCCGTCGAGGTGGACCGGCACGGAGGGGATCTCGCCCTCCCGCATGGCCTTTTCGAGCACGAGCATGATCTCCTGTGAGCGGCCGACCGCGAACGCGGGGATCAGGACCTTCCCGTCGCGCTCGATGGTGTTGCGGATGATGTGTTTGAGTTTGCGCTCGGAGTCCTCCTGGTCGGTCTGGTAGTCGTTGCGCCCCCCGTAGGTCGACTCGAGGACGAGCGTCTCCACGCGGGGGAACTCGTTGACCGCGCCGTTGAACAGGCGGGTGTCCTCGTAGTGGATGTCACCGGAGAAGGCCACGTTGTAGAGCCCGTCGCCGACGTGGAAGTGGCAGATCGCGGACCCGAGAATGTGGCCGGCGTTGTGCAGCGTCAGCTTGATGTCGGGGGCGATGTCCGTGACATCGCCGTACTCGAGCGGGACGGTGTGTTTGATCGCCTCCCGGACCATCTCGCTCTCGTAGGGCGGGGCCCGGCCCTCCTTGGCGGCGACGTCGAGGTAGTCCAGTTGCAGCAGGCCCATCAGGTCCCGCGTGGGTTCGGTGGTGTAGATAGGGCCGTCGTAGCCGTACTTGAACAGGAGGGGAATGAGCGCGGAGTGGTCGAGGTGGGCGTGTGTGAGGACGACCGCGTCGAGCGTGTTCGCGCCGGCGCCCAGCGCCTCGGGCACCTGGAGGTAGGGGACCTCGTCCGGTGCGCCGGGTTTGTCCCCGCAGTCGATGAGAATGCGGGTTTCGGGGGTCGAGAGGATGAAGGCGGCGCGGCCGACCTCCCGGCAACAGCCCAGCGTGGTGATCCGGACCCACTCGTCGTCGGACATCTCCTCGCGGTGGATCTGGCGGCCGATCCGCTCGAGGATGTCCCGGCGCTCGTCCCGTTCCTGTTTGAGGAAGTTGCGGACGTTCGAGACTGTCGAGGACTCGATGGGCGGCGTCCGGACGACCTCGGGGGTCCACCCGACCGTCTGGGTGATCTCCCGGAGCGTGGAGCCGTGGCGGCCGATGACCATCCCGGGTTTCTCGGCCTCGATGACGACCTCGCCGGTGTCGACGTGGAAGTCGAGGTCCGCGACGCCGGCCTCGTCGGGGATGATCCGCTCGATGTCCTCGCGGGCACTCTCCGGCGGCGCCAGCGACGACGGGTCAGGCCGGACCGTGATCCGCTTTCGCAACTTGGAGGCCAGCCGCCGAACCAAGTCGCCGTCCTGGGCGAATTTCTTCGGGTCCCGGGTGTAAATCACCAGCTCCGGCCCCTCGTAGGTCACCTCCGTTATCGTGATGTCGCCAGGGACTTCCTGTTCGACCTCGCTTCGCATCTCGTCGAGCCGCTTGTCTACCGTACTCATATGTCGATGAACTGGCCGCCACACCCGGCACGGCGGCGCGGGGTGGACAGATGGCAGGACGTGGCAGTAGGCATCATTGTAGGTGCGTCTTCCCCCACCGTGGGGTCTCCTCCGGGGACCGCGAACGGCCCGGAAAACTGTCTGTGTCGGGCTATTCGTCGCCGGTTATAAAAGGCTTCGCAATACTGCAACGCCGCGCGGATGGCCGCGACGGAGCTGCTGGACACACGAGACAGCCGGCTACGCGGCAGCGGAATTAAGCCACCCGCGACGCGAGCAGGGACATGCACCTGACGCCGGAGACGGTCGCCAGCGAACGCACGCGACTGCAGGAGCGGGGTCCCCGGGTGGTCCGGCTCGCGAACGACGTCCGCGGGGACCTCGGCGCGGTCTTCGACGTCGATGTCGACGAGGTGACCGAACGGCAGTACGAACGGACCCTCGACGAGGTGTTCGCCGACGGCGCGCTCGCCGTGAACGTCGCCGCCATCGCGGGCACGTTGCGCGAGCTGGACGTGACCGACGACTACCCGGGGTTCGTCGTCGACGAGTTGCTCGGTCGGGAGCTGGCGGCGATGCTCGCCGGCCAGCAGCCGCTCCGGCTGCTCGCCGAGGCGACGTTCCACTACGCGGACGTCCGGGCGGACAGCGTCGCGGCCGGCGGCGACGACCTCGACGCAGCACTGGCTGCGGGCCTCCAGACCCGAGTACCGGGCTGGGACTGGCGCGAAACCGACCCGTTCGGTGCCGGCCCGGAGTGACCGGAGCCAGCGACGGTGTCGGACTCCAGGGCGGGACGCCGGTCGGCTACCGCCGGCCCGGTCCACGTCCGCTCCGGGTGTTCAGGTCGTCGCCGCCCGGGAGCGCGAGCCAGGCGAGAAACGCTCCGGCGAGACTCCCACCGACGAAGGCGGCGGCGAGCACGACTAGCCCTCCACCGGTCTGGAGTCCCATCAGCCCGGCCGAGAGCCCGACGAGCAAGGCGAATCCGACTTTGACTTTCCGCAGGAAGGCAATCCGTTCGGTGTTGTCCACCGGATCGACCATCACAGCGCCTCCGCCGTGCTGACGTGCATGGCGGCGAACTCGCCGTCGACGACCGTCCCGCTCCAGCGGGTCTCGAACTCGTATCTTATCTGCCGGTCGGTGTCCGTCCAGGCCATGAACACGTCGTCGGCGAACCAGCCACTGGCTGCGGCGCGGTCGTCGTCGTCGGACCTGCCCTCGGGCAACTGCCCTGGTTCGTCGCGCGTCCCGGTCGTCAGGTTCCGCGACTCGACGGCCCAGTCGGTCGTCGTGCGGGTCTGCTCGCGGAGCGCCGCGGCGACGGCCTCGTAGCCGCGGAGCGTCTCCGAGAGACCGTACTTGACGGTCGCCGGCGACTCCCGAAAGTAGGGGTACAGCGGGTCCCCGGCCTCGAGCGCGTCGTAGTACTCCCGGACGAGCCCCTCGACGGGCGTGGTGGCCGGCATGCGGTCAGTAGAACCCCCGCTCGACGTCGTCGTCGACCACGTCTTCGAACTCAGCGTCGAGCAACTCCTCTGCCTCCTCGAAGCTGTCGGTGAGCTCGTCCATCGCCTCCGGCCGGTCATGGCTGTCGAACTCCATCGGGCCGTAGGCCGGGCTGTCCATCGCGTCCATGATGTCGTCGAACAGTGCCTCCGGCGAGGTGGGCGCCTCGGCGTGGGTCTCGACGACGGTCTCCAGCCTCGTGGCCACGTCCTCGGCCTCGTCCTCGTCGACTGGCTCCTGGACGCCGAAGTGGCCGGGCGCGTCCCCGCGCTCCGGGAACAGCGGGTCGAGCTCGTCGTCGACCCGGCGGGCCACCCTCGCGCCGACGCCCTGGACCTCGTAGGGGTTGCGCGCGTAGGTTTTCACCTGAAACACGCCGGTGTTCGGATGCCCGATGTAGAGGTCCTCGCCGATCCCGCCCGAACGGTCGCCGCCGACGGCACGCCACCCCTCGGGGTCCGCGCCGCTGTCGACGACCTCCTCCATGATGTCCTGCCAGTCCCGGACCTGCATACTTCGGGGTACGTGTCGGGAGCGAAAATAGCCACCGGTTCCACCCCCCGTGGCCCGCTCGGGTCCCCGGGGCCGGCCGGACCACGGGCCCGGGGCCAAACGCACAAGCCCGCTCGGCCCAACACGGATGGTAGATGCGAGGACGCTCGCTGCTCGCCGAGCAGGATGTCGGCTTCGACCCCGAGAGCGTCGACATCGACGACGACGACGTGCTCGACTTGCTCGACCCGGTCGTCCGGGAGTGGTGGGTCGAACAGTTCGGCGAGTACGTCCCCGGCAACGGCGGCTTCTTCACCCCGCCCCAGAAGGAGGCCATCCCGCTCATCCACGAGGGCGAGAACGCGCTCGTCTGTGCGCCGACGGGCAGCGGCAAGACGCTCGCGAGCTTCACCGGGATCATCAACGAGCTGTTCGCCCGCGACCGCGCGGAGGGGCTCGAAAACAGCGTCTACTGCCTGTACGTCTCGCCACTGAAGTCACTCGCAAACGACATCCACCGGAACCTGGAGGTCCCACTGGAGGGGATCACCGAGAGACTCGACGACCGCGGCGAGGACGTCGAGATCCGCCACGCGATCCGCCACGGCGACACCAGCAGCAGCGAGCGCCAGGCGATGCTCGAGACGACGCCACACATCCTCAACACCACCCCGGAGACGCTCGCCATCCTGCTCAACTCCCCGAAGTTCAAGGAGAAACTCGAGACCGTCGAGTACGTCATCGTCGACGAGATCCACAGCCTCGCGGAGAACAAGCGTGGCACCCACCTGGCGGTTTCCCTGGAGCGACTCGAACACCTCTGTGCGGGGTCGCCGACGCGGGTCGGCTGCTCGGCGACGGTCGAACCCCTCGAGACGATGGCGGAGTTCCTGGTCGGTTGCGAGGACCCCGGCGGGTCGCCCCGGGAGTACGAGGTCGTCGATACCCGCTTCGTCCGCGAGTTCGACATTCAGCTCACCTGCCCGACGGACGACCTCATCGACACGCCCCGGGATGTAGTCACCGGCCGCTTCTACGACCAGCTCCACGGCCTGGTCGAGGACCACACCCAGACGCTCGTGTTCACCAACACCCGGTCGGGTGCCGAACGGGTGTTGCACAACCTCCGGGAGAACCACGGCTACGACGAGGACGACTCCGCCTGCCACCACGGCAGCCTCTCGAAGGACCGCCGCCAGACCGTCGAGGAGCAGCTCAAGCGCGGGGACTTGGACGTGGTGACGACCTCGACCTCCCTGGAGCTGGGCATCGACATGCCACACCTCGACCTGGTGGTACAGGTGGGCTCGCCGAAGTCCGTCGCAGCGCTGCTCCAGCGCGTGGGGCGGGCGGGCCACCAGCTCGGCGAGACGGTCACCGGACGGGTGGTCGCGCTCGACCGCGACGAACTCGTGGAGTGTGCAGTGATGCTCGAGAAGGCCGAGGAGGGCTTCGTCGACCGGGTGTTCGTCCCCGAGAACGCACAGGACGTCGCCGCTCAGCAGGTGTACGGCATGGCGATCAACGGCCCCCGACCCGAGGCCGAGGTCAGGGGGGTCCTCCGCCGGGCTTACCCTTACCGCGAGTACGACGACGCCGCCTACGAGCAGCTGATGCGCTATCTGACGGCCGACTACCCGGGGATGGAAGAGAAGAACGTGTACGCGAAGGTCTGGCGGGACAGCAACGACCCGCCCGGCGGCGAGCACCACTACGAGGAGTACGAGGTCGGCGAGCGGCTGATAGGCAAGCGCGGTCGGATGGCCCGCGTCATCTACATGACCAACATCGGCACCATCCCCGATTCCTTCACCTGTGACGTGTTCACCCGCGGGAGCGACGAGTGGGTCGGCCAGCTCGACGAGGAGTACCTCGACACCCTGGAGTCGGGCGACGTGTTCGTGCTCGGCGGGACCCGCTACGAGTACCGCTACCGCCGGGGCTCGAAGGTGTACGTCGACCCCACGAACGCGCGCCCGACGGTCCCCTCCTGGTTCTCCGAGCGTCTGCCCCTCTCCTACGACCTCGGCCGCGAAATACTGGGCTTCCAGCGTGAGGTGCTCGCCCGCCTCCAACGTGGGGGCAAGTCCGAGGCCAGAGTCTGGCTCCGGGAGTTCCCGCTGGACGAGCACAGCGTCCGGGCGCTCGTCCGGATGTTCGACGAGCAGGTCCGGTATCTCGGCGCTGACGGCGTGAGCACGGACGGCCGACTGGTCGTCGAGGAGGAACTCGACCGGGAGGCCTACGAGCGTCGCTACTACGTCCACTCCAACTACGGCCGGCGGTTCAACGACGGCTTCTCCCGGCTGCTGGCCTACCGGGTCGCCCAGGAGACGAACGCCAACGTCCAGGTGGCCGTCGCCGACCACGGGTTCACGCTGTCGATGCCCCTGAACAGGAAGGTCGACCTGGTCGGAGTCGTCGAGGACATCGACCCCGGCGACGCCCGCGCGGACCTCCGGGCCAGCCTGGAGGGGACGGACCTGCTGGAGCGGTACTTCCGGATCAACGCCACCAGGGCGCTGATGATCCTCAAGCGGTACAAGGGTCACGAGAAGTCGGCCAGCCAGCAGCAGGTCAACGCCGAGATGTTGCTGGGCTTTGCGGAGGACCTCGAAGGGTTCGCGGTCGTCGAGGAGACCTACCGCGAGATCCTCGAGGACAAACTCAACCTCGCGGGCATACAGGAGGTGCTCGCCGCCATCCAGGCCGGTGACGTGGCAGTTACGGCCCAGCGCGTCGACTCCCCTTCGCCGCGGGCCTTCGGGCTGGCGACGCTGATGGCCTCCGACGTCGTCCTCGCCGAGGACGAGTCCGAAGTCCTCCAGGAGTTCC
This sequence comes from Haloarculaceae archaeon, assembly GCA_036625795.1. Lineage (GTDB taxonomy): Archaea > Halobacteriota > Halobacteria > Halobacteriales > Haloarculaceae > Salinirussus. The sequence continues at coordinate 7,279 of JAZKSZ010000036.1, read as the reverse complement.
ACCGGCGCGTGCTCGAGGAGATCGAGGGCGGGAACGAGGCGACCGCTACGGAGTGAGTTACACCAGCAGCGTGTTCAGTGCGTCGGGCACCACGAGCACCTCGCTGCCGGGCTGGACGGCCGCCTCGACGGAGTCGGCCGCGTGCATCAGGCAGTCCTCGACCACGTCGGGCGCCTCGCTGTCGGTGACCCAGAGGTCGTGGTCCCGCAACACGTGTGCGACGACGAACGCGCGCTGGGAGCCGGGCTCGTAGCCCTCGCGCATCTCCTCGTAGAGTGCGTCGGGCGAGTCGGCCGTCGAGAGCCACTCGTAGAACCGTTGCTCGCCGGTCCCCTGGCCGGCGCCCTCGGTCAGCCGGGCCGGCGTGACCACGCGCCCGCCCTCCCGCAGCGGGTTGTGCGCCCCGAGGACGACGTACGTCGCCCCGCGCGTGGTCTGGTAGAGGTTGGCGTCCTTGGGCGCGCCCACGCCCGCCAGGACGGCGTCGTACCCCTCCTCCACCTCGACAGCGAGGGCGTCCCGGGCGGTGGCGGCCAGATCCGCCACCACGGCCCGCGGGTCGCCCGCGCTCGCGCCGAGCATCCCCGCCGGCCCGTGGGTGACGTTCAGACAGAAGTCGACACCGACGAGGTCGCCCGCCCGGTCGACGAAGTCCCGGAACGGGTTGTCGTCTATACGGCCCAGACGGACGCCCGCCTGCGAGAGCATCTCCGGGCCGTGGGTGTAGCCGATCCCGGACTCGCCGCCGGCACCGATGACGACCGTCTTGGCCCCGCCGGAGAACCCGGCGTACTGGTGGGGTTCGACCATCCCCGTCGAGACCACGGTGTCGGCCGCAGCGACCGGTTCGTATATCTCGACCGGGCAGCCCTCGACCTCGCCGACCGTGACGACCCGCTCGGGGTCGTGGTTCTCCGCGATGTCGGCGTGCTCGCCGAGCGCCTCCCGGATTTCGGCGTCGGTCATCGGGCGGTGGAGCCCGAGCCCGAGGACGACCCGGACGTCGTCGCGGCCGACGCCGCCCCGCTCCAGGTCGGCCAGCAGGGCGTCGAGCAGGACGTCGTCGGGTGTCGCGCGGGTCACGTCGGTCACGACCACGGCGACGTCGTCGCCGGGGTCGACGCGCTCGGCCAGCCGTGGCCCGTGCGGGTCCGCAACTGCTCGCTCGGCGGCCGCTGGCACGTCGACCGGCTCGCCGCCGGCCGGCTCGGCGACCGTCACCGCCGAGTCGGGCAGATCCACTGACACCGTCCCCTCCCCGAGCGGAAGTTCGACCATGCCCGGGGTTTGACGCGTCCGCGAAAAGGTGTTCGGGTCGGTGTCGTTCCGACCCGAGGGGGTGACGTGACCGGTACCATGCCAGTTAGCGGTGCGCCGCACTCTCGACAGGGGTCCGGAGTGGCATCCGCCTATCCCCGTTGATGTTCGGGTGTTCAAGCGTCGCCCGGAACCCGACCCTGGGCACGGTCCCGCGGGTGTCTCCCCTCTCTCACCCGCGCGCCCACTCGACCATCCGGGCGTAGGTGTCGTCCGTCCGGAGCGCCCCGGCGTCGCCCACCAGCACCAGCGCCTTCTTCGCCCGGGTGAGGGCGACGTTGACGCGGCGGTAATCCTCGAAGATGGGGCTGTCCAGGTCCCCGGTGGCGACGAAGGAGACGACGACCACCTCCTTGCTCGAGCCCTGGAACCGGTCGACCGTGTCGACCGCCACTTCGTCGCCGACGCGCTTGCCGACCTCGGCCACCTGTGCCCGGTAGGGCGCGATGACACCGATATCGCCAGGGTCGACCCCCGCATCGCGGTAAGCGGTGACGGTCTCGGAGACGGCTTCGGCCTCCGCGGGGTTCGTGTTCCCCTCGGCTCGCCCGTCGGGGTCGACGAAGGCCACGCGCTCTTGCAGGTGGGCGGGCAACTGCCGGACCCGGACCCCCGGGAGGTCGCCGACGTGCTGGGCCGCGACTTCGCTGGTCGCCGGCCGAAGTTTGCCCTCGTAGAACTCCCGGGAGGCGAAGGCCTGGATCCGCTGTGCCATCCGGTACTGGCGGTCGAGCATGACTGACGCTTCCGGATGGGCCTCGGTCAACCGGGCGAACAGGCTCTCGGAGAGGCGCCACGGGGAGTCGTCGTCGCTCCCGTCCCCGGCCTGGACGACCGGCGGGAGCTGGTGGTGGTCGCCGACGAGGACGAACCGGTCGGCGAGCGTCGTCGCGGCGAGCGTCCCCGGCTCTGTCAGCTGGCCGGCCTCGTCGACCACGGCGGCGTCGAAGGACTGCTCGCGCATCACCCGCGACCCACAGGAGGCGGTGGTGGCGGCCACGACCCCCGCCCCCTCCAGCCGGGCCGCACACTCTTCTGGGTCACCTGCGGTCTGCAGCCGGTAGGACTGCATGTCCTCGCGGACGCCGCTCTCGGTCCCGACCCGGACGATGTCTGTGAATCCCTGTTCTTCGAGCGCCTCGATGGCGTTGTCGACCGCACGGTTGGTAAAAGCCGAGAGCAGCACCCGCTCGCCGCGTTCGACCATGGCGCGGACCATCCGCGCCAGCGTGTAGGTCTTGCCCGTTCCCGGCGGCCCGTGGACGAGTGCGACGTCCTGGGCCCCGACGGCTTTCCGGACCGCGCGGTCCTGGGCGTCGTTGTTGTCGATGAACGTCTCACCGGGCCCCGAGAAGGCGGGCTCGCGGCGGCCGAAGAGGACGTCTTTCTGCTCTGCGGACTGTGTCAGGAGCGCGTCGTGCAGCGCCGTCAACATCCGGTCGGCGCCCAGTTCCGAGGGGTAGACATCGAGCCGGCGCAACTCGACGGGTTCGTCGGCCGTCACTACCACCTCGCCGTCCGGACCGCCCAGCCGCTCGACGCGGGCGAGCTCTGCGGTGCCCCCGATAGGGTCGCCGTCGCTCGCCAGCACCACGTCCCCCTCGCGGATCTTCGAGACGGCGCCTGTCCCGCGGGCGCGCAGCTCCCAGCGACCGCCGGCGAGCTGTTCGGTCCCGGTGGGCTCCAGGTCGACGAGCGCCCGGTCGTCATCGGCCCGCTCGCCCGGCTCCTGTTCCCAGAGCTTGGCGTACTCGCGGTGGACGGCCTGCCGCTCGCGCTCGATGGCCCGGTAGAAGGCCTCGAAGTACGCCCGCTCCTCGGCCGGAATGGCGGTCCCGACCTGACCGGCCTTGGACTCCTGGTCGAGCCGGCCGGAGACGGCCATGCAGGTGTCCTGCTCGAAGCAGTACTCGCATTTCGCGTCGGCCTCGTAACCCGTCGGGACCGACCTGTCGTACTCCATCGCGGCCAGGTGGTTGCGTTCCCGGAGGACGAACTCCAGCAACCCCGACCCGATGGAGAAGTCCTTGGCCGGCGAGAGGTCGCCGCTGTCGGCCGCCTCGTCCTCCAGCGCCGCGTTCTTGGTGTACAGCAGGGTGCCGGTGTCGGGGGCCTCGCCGCGTCGCTCCTCCAGCACGAGCGCGTAGCAGGCGGCCTGGACCTTGTCCTGGAAGCGCGGGTCCCGGCGGGTGTTCTTCCCGGTCTTGAGTTCGACGGGCGCGCCGTTGCGGACGGCGTCCGCTCTCCCTTTCAGCCCGTAGCGTTCGCTGACGAGCGTCTGCTCGGAGCGCCACTCGTCGCCGCCGCCGAGCCGGCCCTGCTGGAGCCAGGCCTCGATGGCACCGGCGTGCTGGCGGACCGTTTCGGCGGTCGCCTCTCGACTGGCTCCCAGGAGCCCGAGGTCCAGTCCTGCGTCCTCGACGCGGGTCTGGACGCTCTCCTCCAGGTCCCGTCCGCGAAGCAGGTCGCCGAACACCTCGTGGACGATGGTCCCCGTCACGACCGGCTCCGCCAGCGGGGTCCCGCCGAGCTTGTTCAGGTAGTACATCCGGGGACACTGGACCCACGAGCGGATGTCGGTCACGTCCACCAGGAAGTCGGGCTCGACGACCACCCGCGTCTCCCCGCCGGTGGTGTACTGGGTCTCGCCGCGGTACTCGCGCCGCTGGGCGTCGTAGACCGCCAGCTCCATCCCCGGCTCCAGGTACTCGCCGGTTTCGGCCCAGTCGCCCCACAGCGTCACCGTCGTCGGCTCCCCGCGGCCCCGGTCGGGCAGGACCGTCACCTCGAGCAGGTCGCGCTCGCCGTACTGGGTGTCGACTACCTTTCCCTCGCCGACCTCGGTGACGGGGCCGCGGATGTTCACGGAGGCCGCAGGGGTGCGCCGCGCAAAACGGTGTCGGTGGCAGCCCTCTCCCGGAGCGGCAGGCTACCGGTCCACCGGCGCCTCTCCCTCCGGCTCGGGGTCGCCCCGCTCCTGGGGCGATGCCGCCTCGATGACCGCCGCCAGGTTCTCGAGTTCCGGGCTCTCCAGTTCCTCTGCGAGCCCGACGACGACGTCGTCGAGCGTGACGATCCCGAGGATGTCGCCGTCCTCGACGACAGGGACCCGGCGAACGCCCTCCTCGCGCATCAGTTCGGTCAGTTCGAGGACCTCCTCGTCCGGCCCGACGGATACCACGCCCATCGAGAGGATGTCGTTTACCGTGGTCGTCGCGAGCGAGTCGACGAACTGCTGGCCGTAGACGACCAGGTCACGGTCGGTGACGACGCCAAGCACGTCGCCTTTGGTGTCGAGAACCACCGCGCTCCCTACCTGCGCCTCCCGGAGCGTCTCGGCGACCTCGAGGATGCTCTCGTCGAGGTAGACGGTCACGACCTCGTCGCTGGCGAGTTCGGTTATCTCCATGGTGTATTGTACGACCTCCGAAATATAAAAGACCAGAGGGGATTCCCGCGACGCGGGGACAGCCGCTCGCTGCCGCTCAAGTCCAGCCAGAAACCTCACTCCCGGTCAAGTCCTTCCAAAACCCCGCTCCCGCGCAAGTCCCTCCAACCCCTCACTCCCGGTCAAGTCCCTCCAAACCCTCACTCCCCGTCCAGTTCGCTTACGAGTTCCTCTGCCACACCCGTGTATCCCGCGGGTGTCAGCGCCCGGAGTTCCTCGCGAACGCCCTCGGGCACGTCGAGTTCCGCAAAGAGGTCCCGGAAGTCGGCGAGTGAGACGTCCTGGCCGCGGGTGAGGGCCTTCACCCGCTCGTACGCGTCGGCGCGCCCCTCGCGGCGGAGCACGGTCTGGACGGCCTCGCCGATGACCTCCGGCGTGGCCTCCAGGTCCTCGCGCATCACGTGCTCGTTGGGGACGACCGTGCCCAGCCCCGCCTGGAGTTTCCCGTACGCGACGAGACAGTGAGCGAGTGCCCCGCCGACGTTGCGCTTGACTGTCGAGTCCGAGAGGTCGCGCTGGAGCCGCGACTTGGTGACGTAGTCCCCCAGAAAGACCAGGTCGGAGTTGGCCTTCGAGAGGTTTCCCTCCGCGTTCTCGAAGTCGATCGGGTTGACCTTGTGGGGCATCGTCGAGGACCCGGTCTCGCCTTCGACGGCCTCCTGGCCCAGGTAGCGGTCGGAGACGTAGAGCCAGCAGTCAACAGCCAGGTCCAGCAGGACGTTGTTCGCACCCCGGAGCGCGTCGAAGAGTGCCGCGAGGTCGTCACACGGGTTGACCTGCGTTGTCAGCGGCTCGTGCTCGAGGCCGAGGTCGGCGACGAACTCCCGGGAGAACGCCCGCCAGTCCACCTCGGGGTAGGCGGCGTCGTGGGCGGCGTAGCTCCCGCTGGCGCCCGCCAGTTTTCCGGAGAGCTCGTCGGTGGCGGCCTCGACCCGACCCAGCGCCCGGCCGAGCCGCGAGGCGTAGACCGCCATCTCCTTGCCGAAGGTCGTCGGGGTGGCCGGCTGGCCGTGGGTTCGGGCGAGCATCGGCACGTCGCGGTACTCGCGGGCCATCTCCGCGAGGGTATCCCGGACCTCCCGGAGCTCGGGAAGCAGGATCTCCCGGACCGCCGGGCCGACCAGCAGCCGGTGGGCGAGGTTGTTGACGTCCTCGCTGGTGAGCGCGAAGTGGACCCACTGGTCGACCTCGACAGGCGAGCGCTCGCGGATGAAGTACTCGACGGCCTTGACGTCGTGGTTGGTCGCGGGATAGTCGCCGTACCCCTCCGTCTCCAGTTGCTTGACCATCGCGGCGTCGTCGGCGTCGAACTCCTCGTACAGCGCGCGCAGGGCGGCGCGGTCGTCGCCGTCGAGTGCGAGCGCGACCGACTCGAGGTCCGCGAGCGCGACGAGATACTCCACCTCGACCTCGACGCGGGCGCGCATCAGCCCGCGCTCGCTGGCGTAGGGGACGAGCGGTTCGGTGTAGCGGGCGTACCGGCCATCGAGCGGTGAGACGGCCGACAGCGGGCCTCTGTCCATATCTCTTCCTGTCGGACTCCGGGAAAAAGCCTGCCGGTCACGCCCCGGCCACCGGGTACCCAAGTGCCCGTCGGTCAACGCCGGAGCGGCTCCGTGTCGTTCCACCGCGGACTTCCGCAACGCCTTTGCGCGCGCCGGGCGCCCACTCGTACATGCAACTCGCGGGCATGGCCAGCAACCGCGGCCGCAACCTCATGAACATCGCCGACCGGGCGCCCGGCGGGGCCGAGTTCTCGGTCGTCCTCACGAACGACGCCGACGCGCCGGTCCTCGAGAAGGCCGAGAAGCGCGGGATCCCGACCGAAGTCGTCGAGCGCGAGGGCGATGACCGCCGCACCCACGAGCGCCACGTGCTGGACGCGCTGGAGGGGTACGACGTCGACCTCGTCTGTCTCGACGGCTACATGCGCGTGCTCTCGGACACGTTCCTCGACGCCGCGCCGACGACGCTGAACGTCCACCCCTCGCTGCTCCCCTCCTTCCCCGGGATGGACGCCTGGGGGGACGCGCTGGACGCGGGTGTCTCGGTGACGGGCTGTACGGTCCACGTCGTCACCGACGCCACCGACGAGGACGGCGAGGTCCTCGAGCGCGAGGTCGACGGCGGCCCGGTCGTCACCCAGGAACCTGTCCCCGTCTACGAGGGCGACGATGCCGACGCGCTGAAAGACCGGGTGCTCTACCAGGGGGAGTTCCAGGCATACCCGCGCGCTGTCAAGTGGTTCGCGGCGGACCGCGTGACCGTCGACGCAGACGAGGGGGACGAGCCCGCAGCGGTGAGTGTCGACGGCGATGCTGGCGGCGACCTCCCCGAACGCCGGCTGGCGGCCCACGACCGCGCGGCCGACCTGCGGTACGGCGAGAACCCCCACCAGGACGCCGCCCTCTACGCCGACTACACCGTCGGGGAGGCGAGCGTCGTCCACGCCGAGCAGCGCAACGAGGGCGCGAAGGCCCTGTCGTACAACAACTACAACGACGCCGACGCCGC
>JAZKSZ010000035.1:0-14005 GCA_036625795.1 Haloarculaceae archaeon | reverse complement strand
TCGAGCCAGTCGACGGCGACCGCGGCCTGCATCGGCCCCATGGTGAAGTGGTCGCCGATGGGGAGGGCCGCGGCGTCGGGCTCGAGGAACGGCCCGACGACGTCCCGCATCTCCGACATCAGTCCGGTGTCGCCGGCGTGGTAGAAGGTCGTCGAGTCGGCGTCGGAAACCTGGGTTGGGTTGGTGTCGGAGATGATATACCCCGCGGGCGAGCCGCCGCTCGGCGCGACGAAGCCCTCGCCCATCCCGTTGGTGTGGTCCGCCCGGTGCATCGTGACGTAGGCGTCGCCGATCTCGACGGTCCCGCCGAGGTTGAACCCCAGCGCGTCGTCCTCGGCGATGCCGTGCTGCTCGGCGAGGTGACCGACGACCTCCGGGGTCCCGGCGACGGTCGTGTCCGCGAACGCACCCACGTGTCCGACGTGGTCGTCGTGGCCGTGCGTGACCAGCACGGCATCCGGCGTGTCGAGGTCATCGGGCTCCAGGTCGGTCTTGGGGTTGCCGAAGAAGGGGTCGATGAGCAGCTCCGTCGATCCGACTTCGACGTGCCACGTCGCGTGGCCGTGCCAGGTGACTTGCATACGGGTACGGGTACGCCCGACGGCCACTTAATCCTACCCGAGACGGGTCCGGGCGGCGACTCGGCCAGTCAGTTCCCGCCGCCGACCGCGCCTGCGCTCCCGACGCCGACTTCGGCTCCGGCACTGCCCCCGCGTTCGGCAGTCGCGTTCCCGGCGTCAGTCACCTCGTAGGTGACCGTGACCGGGTCGGGGAGGGTGTACGGGAGGCCGTCCTCGTCGACGACCCAGTCGACCCGGAGCGTGGCGGTGTTGGTGCCGTTCGTGACCGGCTCGCGTCCGAGACTCTCGCCCCGGATCTTGAAGCGTGCCACCTCGACAGAGCCGTTGGGTGTGCTCGCGTCGAGGGCCATCGTCTCGGTGGTCGACTCCCGCGGGGAGATGCTGCCGCCGCCGCTGAGACGGCTCGCGTTCACCTCGGCGTGCAGGCGGAGTCTGACGCCGGGCTCACCGGTCCGGGTGGCACTCAGTGCCATCGCACCGACCCCGTCGGTCAGGCCGGTCAGCGTCACGTTGGTCGCGACCTCCTCGCCGGCGGCCACGCTGAGCGAGCGGTTCGCGACCTCGAGCCCGACCGGCCGCTCGTCGGTGGTGCCGACGACGACCCGGCCGTCCGCGACTGCGCCGCCGTCCCTGGTGTCGGTGGCGCTGACCGTCACGTCGTAGAGCCCGGGGTCGAAGGCGCCGACGGTCGCGTTCAGCCGCACCGACTCCTCCCCGCCGACCGCGATGCGGGCCGCGGGCTGTCCGTCCACGGTCTCGACGCGCTCGAACCCATCGACACTTGCGAAGGCCGCACGGAGGGCGTCGGCGCCGACGGCGTCACCGCGGAACCGGTCGGCGCGCACGTGGACGGCGTAGTTCGACCGCTCGGAGTCGAAGGTGAGCGACACCGACGCCTCGCCGGCGGCGACGTCGGCGAACGTGCGGTTGGTCTCGACCCGGAAGAACCGCTGACTCTCGACGCGGAACGCCGCCGCGTTCCGGTCGGTCGGCCCCTGGATCTGGCCGCCCTCGACGGCGACCGGTCGCCCGTAGGGCATCCTGAGGACGTACTTGCCCTCGGGCAGCGTCGCCGTCTCGAAGACGGCGGTGTCGTCGCTGTCGAGTGTCACCTCGCGGACGGCCTGGGGTTCGAACTCGTCGTATTCCCCGGGAAGCCTGACGAGCGTGTAGGTCCGGGCGAGGTCACCGCCGCGCACCCGGACGTCCTGGCCCCGGTAGACGGTCCCGTTCGAGGCGAGGTCGGCGTCGGCCGTCAGGGTCGCGTTGCCCCCAGCATCGGCCGATGGCACCTGCACCTCCGTCAGGACGCCCGTGAAGTTCCGTGCTGCGGGGTCGAGTCGCTCCAGCCCGGCGACGCGCAACCTGTCGCCGCTCCGGGTCATCGCGGTGGCTCGTGGAACGCCCTCGACGGTCTCGTCGAACAGTTCGGTCCCGTCGGCGCCGACGCCGAGGAGTCTGACTGAACTGCTCTCCCCGGGGTCCGCGAGATCCTGACCGGCGAGCAGGAGGCCGTTTTCGGTATCGAAGACCCGGTTGAACTGGACGTCGGAGCCGGCGCCGTGGACCCGGGTCCAGCGCACCTGCCCGTCGCCGTCGAGGCGGGCGGTCCAGACGGCGGTTCCGGTATCGAAGCCGGGGCGGTGCCGGCCGGCGAGCAGGACGCCGCGGTCGTCGGTCGGAACTGCGCCGAGGACGCCGGTGCTCTCGATGCCGGGGTAGGTCTCGTTGAACACCGGCTGTCCCGACCCGTCGGTGCGGAGCACCCACGGCTCGTCGAAGCTGACGGACCCGGCGAGCAGGAACCCGTCGTCGGTCGCGCGGAGGGACCCCACCCGGGCCTCGACGTCGTAGGTCCGCTCCCAGACGAGGGTCTCGCCGCTGTACTCGGCGAGGCGAACCCCGCCGTCGGGGGTCTGCTGTGCGAGGGCCACACCCTCGGCGGCGTCGACGAGCGAGCTTCCGGATCCGAGGCCGAAGCTGGCACTCGCATCCAGCGACTGCTGCCAGCGGACGTCACCGCCGCTGGTTGCTTTCCCGAGGCGCACGTCGACCGCCTCCGGGCTTCTGGCGTCCGGTCCGCTTTCCGTGAGGAGGAAGTAAATACCGTCGTCGGTAGCGAGCACGTCGACGACCCGGGTTGCGTTCTCGCCCGGGATACTGGTCGACCACTCGGTCGTCCCGTTCTCGCCGATGCGGGCGAGCGTGGCGGTGGTGTCGGTCAGCACCGGCCGGCTGCTGGCGTTCGCGTCCACCTCGACACCTCCGGCAACGAGGTCGCCGTCGCTCGCCTCGTCGACGGCGAGGAAGGCCGTTCGGTTGAATCGACTGTCCGCCTGTGTCGTGACGTCGGCCGTCCCGGTGGCCGACACCGTGGAGGGCTGTGCCGCCGTCGACGCGGCTGCCGGCACCGCCACCGCGACGGTGCTGGCCACCACGAGTACGACGAGACAGCACGCGGAGAGCGTTCGGCGTTGCATGTACTGTGCGCTGCTCGCTGGACCTCATAGTAGCCACCGGTCACTCAAAAGCGGGTTTTTGTTACTCCGTCACACGCGAAAGAAAGGGGATCCGGGAGGCCGACCCGCCGGCGCTCTCCGACCTGTTGGCTCTCCCTGTTGACCGCTGCTCACTCGACCGGCACCCCTCCCTGGCTCGCTGCCGTTTCAGAGTTCGACACCCAACTCACGCCGTCTCCGTCGGGTGGTCGACGCTGAGGAGGTCGACGCCGGCCTCGCGGCACTCCTCGAGTACCGCCTCGGTCACCCGGCGGTCCGGCGGGGCTGTCTGGACGCGCAGCCCGCGGTCGTGGGCTGCGGCGACCACCTCCGGGTCAGACCCCATCGCGTAGAAGGTGTGGACGGTCTCGCAGCCGAGGTGTCCCGCGGTGTCCAGCCCCAGACCGGGCGCGTCGTCGTACAGTCCCTCGTAGAGGATGTGACCGATGTCGGCCGACGGGTCGAACTGCGTGACCTCGTGGAGTGCGAGCGGGCTGAAGGAGATCAGAACTGTCTCGTTGTCGGACGCCGAGAGCGTCTCCAGCACTCTGCCGGCGAGGCCGACGTCTTTGAGTTCGACCTGCACCCCGGTGTCGTCGGGGATGGCCGACAGCGCCTCCTCCAGCAGCGGGACCCGCTCGCCGGAGCCGAGGACCTCGAGTTCGCGCAGTTCCTCCCACGGGGTCGCGACCACGCGCCCGCTCGCCCCTGTCAGCCGGTCCAACGTCTCGTCGTGAAAGACCACGAGTTCGCCAGACTGACAGGCCCGGACGTCGAGTTCGACCCAGTCGGCAGTCTCTGCCGCTCGCTCGAACGCGTGTCGAGTGTTCTCGGGAAAGGCCCCGCCGTACCCGCGGTGGGCGACGATCTCCATACTCCCCGACGTGGCCGTGCGGCCAAGAACATGTCCCCTCGACCCGAGCGTGCCCGGCCATTTAACCGGCACAAACCCCTACGGAAACCATGGACGAGGAGGTTTCCCGCCGCCGCCTCATCGCCGCCCTCGGAGCCGGCCTCGCCGGCGGACTCGCGGGGTGCTCGCTCGGGGCACCCGCCCGCGAGGAGACCGACGGGGCCGGCGAGACCGGCACGCGTGCCCCGCGCTCTGGCGACTCCGACCTGTCGGACCGGACCCCGCCGGAGCTCGACATCGAAACGCCCCGCGAGACCGATGCACCGCCCTCCGACTCGCCGTACACGCAGGTCTACCGGGAGGTCATCGACTCGGTGACCGCGATCCGCGTCGAGACGCCCTCGGGACCGGGGTCGGGCACTGCCTGGATGTACGACGACCGCCACCTGGTGACGAACGAACACATCGTCGGCGAGGCCCGGTCGGCCGCGGTCCGGTTTCGCAACGACGGCTGGCGGGAGGCGCGGATCGTCGGCAGCGACGTCTACAGCGACCTCGGCGTAGTCCGGGTCGGTGACCCGCCCGACGACGCCACACCCCTGCCGCTGGTCGAGTCCGAGGCGCCCGTCGGGACGGAGGTGGTGGCCGTCGGCAACCCCTTCGGACTCTCCGGGTCGGTCACGGGCGGGATCGTCAGCGGCAACGACCGGAGCCTCGACGCGCCAAACGGGTTCTCGATCCCCGACGCGGTCCAGACCGACGCCGCCGCCAACCCCGGCAACAGCGGCGGCCCGCTCGTGACGCTCGATGGGGAGGTCGCGGGCGTGATCAACTCCGGCGTCCGGGGCGGTGACAACGTCGGCTTCGCCATCTCCGCGGCCCTCACCGAGCGGGTCGTCCCCGCGCTCATCCGGCGTGGCGACTACGACCACTCCTACGTCGGGATCGCCCCGATCGACGTCGGCCCCGAGATCGCCAGGGCGAACAACCTCCCTATCACGTGGGGGGTCTACGTCGACGAGACCCGCGCCGGCACGCCGGCCGACGGCGTCCTCCGCGGGTCGACCGGGTCGACCGTCGTCGACGGCCGGGAAGTCCCCACCGGCGGCGACGTCATCGTCAACATCGACGGAACCGTCATCCAGACCCGCCAGGACCTGGGGACCTTCCTCGCGCTCGAAACCTCGCCCGGCGACACGGTCACGGCCACCGTCATCCGCGGTGAGCGCACCGAGCGCGTCCGGCTGACGCTCGCCTCCCGTCCCGAGCCGTAGACAGCCCGGGCTCTCCTGTCGGTCACTCCCAGTCGCTCCACAGAACAGGCCGCTACTCCAGCCGCTCGGCCGCGCCGCGCTCGACGAGCGGGCGGGCGTTCTCCGCCGGTAACTGGACCACGTCGTCGGTCACGAGGTCGTACTCGCGCTCGTCGACGCCGAAGATCTCGCCCACGTCGTCGGTGATCCGGACGGTCTCCCGGGCGACGGTCCCGCCGTCCTTCCGGACCGGCGCGTCGCCGGCGTCGGCGTCCCCGCCGGATGGCTCTGTCGTCTCTGTCTCCGCTCCCCCGGCGACGGCGCGGACCTCCTCGGACCCGGGAGCGGGCTCGCCTCCTGGTTCGGACCCGGGCTCGATGTCGGATTCCGGCTGCCCCCCAACCTCGGCCGCCGTCCCCCGGGCTTCGCCACCCATGAGGTCGGCGGCTGCGACGCCGTCGGTTCCCTGGTTCGCTCCGGGCTCGGATTCGGGCTCGGCGTCCGGCACCCCGGCTTGCCCCTGACCGGGCTCTGCCCCGACGTTGCGGCCAGGTCCCGCCCCCGGCTCGCCGTCGGCGGGCGATGTGGCGGTAGTGTCAGCGCCACTGGCGGCGGTCCCATCGCCCGCGCTCCTGACAGGCGAGGGGTCGGAGCGGCCGTCAGCGTCTTCGGTGGTTTCGCCGTCGAGGGTGTCGAACACGCGGTGACGGGTCGCGACGATGTCGTCGACCAGGTCCTCGAACAGGACCGTCTCCTCGGCGGTCATCCCCTCGGCGTCCATCGGCTGGTCGGCCGCGGCCAGCGAGGCGGCCTTGACGATCTTGCCGATCCGCCGCTCGAAGATGGCCTCGACGGTCCCCTCTGCAGTGTTGATCTCGTCGGTGAGGCGGTTGACCTCCGGCGCGTCGAACGGGTCGTCGGCGCGCTCGGCGGCGCGCTCGCGCTCGCGGCGCAGTTGCTGGATGAACTCCCCGGCATCGGCATAGAACGACTCGCGCAGTTGCTGGAGCTTGTCGGTCTGGCGCTCGCGGTCGCGCACCGATTGGAGTTCGTCCAAGTCCATTATTCTCGTGCCTTCTCGGCGCGGCCCCGACACATCAGGAACACGCCGAGCGACTCCGGAACGGTACGAACTCGCTCCTGTAGTGTAAAACTATCGCCGTCGAGTTCGACCTCCCCGCCCTCGGTCACCTCGACCGCGATGTCGTGGCTCCGGAAGGTCTCCGGCACGGCGTCGGTAAGCGGGTCGAACCCCTCCAGCGCGTCCCGGTCGAGCCGCCTGACCGCGAGCCCGCTCCCGCCGTGGAGGCTGCCGGGCAGCCGGATCAGCCGGTTGGTGTCCGTCGAGACCGGCTCGTCGATGGGCGCGTTCTCCTCGGTGACGGTCTCGCCGACCAGCGACTCCACGAGTGTCCGGATCCCCGGCCCGCCGGCCTCCAGGTTCCCCTCCCGGATCGCCTGCGGGTTGGCCTGGATGGCGCCGTAAACGGTCGAGGCACGCCCCTCGCCGACGCCGTCGAGTTCCTGCAGGCGCGCCAGCGCCGCTTCCTCGTCCATCGACGCGAGTTCGTCGACGAACGCGAGCAGCCGGCGGTGAACCCGCCGGCCCCACCCGCCCTCGGTCTGGAGGAGCCGGGCGGTCGCGCCGCTTCGCCCGCGGACCTCGGTGCGCACCAGCCCCTCGGGGTCCAGCCCGATGCCGCGGACGTAGTCGACGACCTCGCGGCGGGCGTCGCTGCCCAGCCCCTGGACTTCCTCGTCGCGGACGTGGACGTGATACCCCCGGCTCCCGGAGAAGACGACCGTGAGGTCCTCGAACCCGAAGTCGTCCTCGAGGAAGTCGAGCAGCCGGTAGAGTGCGTCCTTGCACTTCGCGAGCATCTCGGCGTAGGTGTCGTCGGGCTCCGCGCTGGGGAGGTGGTCGGCGTCGAGGTCGAAGATCAGGTCCGAACAGCGCCACCCCTTCCCGCTCATGGTGCTGGCGCTCGGGTCGTCGTAGCGGCCCGCCGAGAAGTAGACGTGCCGGGGGCGTTCGCGGACCAGAAACGCGGACGGGTCGCCCAGGTCCAGAAGCGAGTTGTGGCGGATGTAGGTGTCGCCCGGCCCCTCCGTCCAGGGGACGTAGCCCCACTCGCGTTCGTTGGCGCCGGGCGGGGGCGTCACCTCCGCGCGGCGGTAGTGGTCGCCGAACCGCCCGCGCAGGTACGCCCGGGTCCGCTCGTCCATGGCCACTCGCTACCGGCGGGGCCAGCAAAGGGATTTCGTTTGGCACACCCCCCGGTCGTCAGGGTCGGCTGTGACTGCCCCGTCCGGCAATCCCGTGGTTGCCGTCCGCTGCCCGGCTATCGCGCCAGCAGGTCGGCCAGCCGCTCGCGGATCCCCCGTTTCTCGCCGAGTTTCAGGTAGTAGGCGTCGCCGCCGTCCTCGTAGTAGGAGTCGACGCGCCGCGTGACCTCGAAGCCGAGATGCCGGTAAAAGCGGAGAGCGTCGCGGTTGGTGGTCCGCGCGTGACAGGTGACGGTGTCGTACTCCTCGGCGACGTTGGCGACCAGCCGCTTGCCGAAGCCCTCCCCGCGGTGGCTCTCGCCGACGGCGAGAAAGAGGATGTAGCCGTCGCGGCGGACGGCCGCGAAGCCGACGAGGGCGTCCGCCCCGCGGTCGACGTAACAGAACACCGTCGACCGCCGGTAGGCACTGGTAAAAAACGACTCCCGCTGGCGGAGCACGCCTTCGGACTCACGGATCCGCTCTTTGAGCTCCCAGGCCTGGTCGACGCGGGTATCGTCGCCTGGACTCACGACCTCCCGTCGGACGTTGACACTCACTAGTCCCGGCTGAGGGTGGGGACGGTATTAATTCCACCGCCAGAGCCACAACGCTTTCACCCGCTCTGGCCGTGTGCGGGGACATGCGTACGGAACTGCCCGGCTCCCGACCTGCCACGGGAGCCCGCGCGTACGTCCGCCGGGCGCTGCTGACCGGGCTGGCGCTGACGGTCCCGCTTCTCGTGACCCTGTTCGTCCTGTTTTTCGCGCTCGACCTGCTGGCCGGCGCACTCGACCCGTTCGTCCTTGCCCTCGAGGGCATCTTCGGGTTCACCGGGCCGGTGTCGCGGCTTACCCTGCAGGTCTCCGCCGTCGGAGCCCTCGTCGTGATCATCTTCCTCGTCGGAGCGACGGCCGAGAGCCAGTACGGCAGCGGCCGGATCGAACCCCGCGTCGAGGCACTCATCAGCTCCATTCCCGGGCTGGGCTCGGTCTACGAGTCGCTCAACGAGATGAGCAAGATCCTCCTGAGCCGGGACAGCGACAGCTTTCAGGAGGTCAAACTCGTCGAGTACCCCAGCGAGGGCTCGTACACCATCGCCTTTCTCACCGCCGAACCCGGCGAGGCGGTCCGCAACGCCACCAGCCACCAGGAGATGGTCTCGCTGTTTCTCCCGATGGCTCCCAACCCGTTCATGGGCGGGTTCGTCATCCACGTGGCCGCCGACCGGGTCTATGACGTCGACATGACCGTCGAGGAGGGGATCCAGGCTATCGTCTCCTCCGGGGTCGCGGTCGACGAACACGCCGACGGCGTCGAAGGGCGCCAGAGCGGGCCCGAAGACCTCGGCATCGACGATCACAGCCGGGACCGACGCTCGTCCGGAGACGCCGACACCGGGAACCACCCCGGACCCGGGGGACGGCTGTGAGCTTCCGGCTCCGCTCGCACACCGCCGACGTCGCCGTCGAGGCGACCGCCGACACGCTCGGCGGCGTGATGGCCGCCGTCGCCGACGGCATGGCGGCCGCGATGTGCGAGGACGTTCCGGACGGCGGTGACCGGCACTCGCTGGAGGTGACCGCCGAGGGCCCCGAGGCGCTGCTGTTCGACTACCTCGACGACCTCATCTACGAGCGCGACGTCCGGTCAGTGTTGCCCGTCGACAACGAAGCGGCTGTCATCGAGCCCGGGGACGCCGGCTCGGGGTCCGGCGGGGACGGGACGTGGACCCTGGAGGGCTCCTACCGCGGGGTCCCGCTTGCCGGGCTCGACGCCCGCGACCTCAAGGCCGTCACCTACTCGGAGATGGAGCTTACCGAGACCGACGATGGCTGGCGTGCGTACGTGGTCTTCGACGTCTGAGGTCGCCAGCTCCTCGCCGGCTCGCCAGCCCGCAGCCGCCCGTTTTTTGCCGCCGGGTCCGCTACCGGCTCACGATGCCAGCATCTTCCCGGGCCGGAACCGACAGCGACCGGCACCCGGTAGCCGTCCTCCACGTGGCCCAGGACCCGGGGTTCGGCGACCGGACCCACGCGGCCCTGGCCGAGCGGGAGGTCGAGGTCATCGTCAGAACAGCCGGGAGCGTCGAGGCGGCGCTCGAGACGCTTGCTGGCGGTGACGTCGACTGCGTGGTCACCGCGTACGCTCTCCCGGACGGCGACGGCCTCGACCTCCTCGAAGCCGTCCGCGAGACGTACGGCGACCTCCCGGTCATCCTCTACACCGGACGGGGCGACGAAGCAGTGGCCAGCGAGGCCATCTCCGAGGGCGTCACCGACTACGTCCGGAAAGACGTCGACGGCCACGCGGCCTCGCTGGCCGAGAGCATCGACCGCGTGACCAGACGCCCGCCCGGTGGGGGGCGTACGACCGCCGAGGCCGTCGCCAGAGTGACTGACGCCGTCGTCAGGCTCGACGCCGACTGGCGGGTCAGGACGGCCGACGAGCGTGCCCTGTCGCTTCTGGGTATGGAGCGGTCCGAGCTGGTCGGCGAGCGGGTCTGGGACCTCTTCCCGGACCTGGCCGACAGTCCCTTCGGCGAGGTGTACCGCGACGCGATGGCCGCCCGCGAATCCCGCACCATCGAGGAGTACTTCGAGGGGCTGGACGCCTGGTTCGAGGCCGACGTCTACCCGGAAGACGACGGCGGGCTGTCGGTCTACTTCCGGGACGTCACCGACCGGAAGGAGCGCGAGCGGACGCTGGCGCGCCTGGCCGACCTCCTGACGACCGACCGGCCCTTCGAGGAGACACTGCGGGACCTGCTGGGGCTCGGCTGTGACCAGCTGGGCCTCCCCTACGGCTTCCTGACCCGGATCGACGAGGAGGGGGGCACACAGACGGTCGCCGAGGCCCGGGGCGACCACGAGCTGCTCCAGCCGGGCGAGGAAGCTGACCTCTCGGAGACCTACTGCCGCAAGACGATCAGGACCGACGGCGCGCTGGCAGTCGAGGACGCGGTCGCCGAGGGCTGGGCGGACGACCCCGCCTACGAGACGTTTCATCTGGGCTGCTATCTCGGCGCGACGGTCGACCTCGGTGACGGCCGCTCCGGGACGCTCTGTTTCGCCGGGCCGGAGGACATGAGAGTGGAGTTCTCGCAGTTCGACCGGGCCTTCGTCGAACTGGTGGCCCAGTGGGCGGGTACGGAGTACAGCCGCGAGCGCAGCGAAAGCCGGCTCAAGCGACAGAACGAGCGCCTGGAGCAGTTCGTGAGCGTGGTCAGCCACGACCTGCGGAACCCGCTGAACGTCGTCGGGCTGTCCCTGGAGCTGGCCCGGGAGAACGGTGACCCCGAGGCCTTCGACCGCGCCGAGCGGGCGGTCGACCGGATGAACGACCTCATCGAGGACCTCCTGACGCTCGCGCGCAGCGGCGACGACATCGACGAGATCGAGCCGGTCGACCTGGAGACGCTCGTCGAGGAGTGCTGGGCGACCGTCGAGACAGCGGCCGCGTCGGTGACCGTCGCTAACGACCTCACCGTCAGGGCCGACCGGAGCCGGCTCCACCAGTTGTTCGCCAACCTCTTCCGGAACGCCGTCGAACACGGCTCGACGAGCCCTCCGTCGCGGACTCCGGAGGATGCGGTGGAGCACGGCGGCGCCGACGTGACCGTCACGGTCGGCGCCCTCGAGGACGGCTTCTACGTGGAAGACGACGGCCCCGGGCTCCCTGCCGACGAGCGCGAGGCTGTGTTCGCCGCCGGCTACACCACCAGCGACAGCGGGACGGGGTTCGGGCTCAGCATCGTCCACGACATCGCCTCGGCACACGGCTGGCGGGTACACGCCGCCGAGAGCGACGCCGGCGGCGCCCGCTTCGAGTTCCGGGGGGTCGAGGTCGTCCGGCGTTAGAGCGAAGTGGGCGAGGCGCCTACGGGAGCACGTGAGAGAGTTCGAGCGCAAGCAACTGCTGGAGCGCATCGAGCGCGAGGGGGCGACGGTGGGGGCGTCGATCCCCGAGGAAGTCGAGGTACAGGGGGAGACGGTCGCGCTCCAGGAGTTCGTCTTCGAGACGAGAAAGCGGGAGACGGTCCCGCCCGGCGAGCGCGAGCGCGTCGAGCGCGCGAAGAAGAACCTCCGGCGCGAGCGCCTCCAGCGCAAACAGCGCATCGAGGACGGCGAGGTCTCCTACGAGGAGGGCGAGCGCCTCGTCGAGTCGGTCATCGGGATCGACCGCGCGCTCAACGCCCTCGAGCAGCTCGGCCCGACCGACCTGGAGGCCGAGGCCGAGGCCAAGGAAGCCGCCGACCGCAAGCGGTGGATGAACTTCCTCAAGCAGGCACTGGGCCAGGACGACGACGCCGGCGGCGTCGGCCGGGGCGGTCGCGGCAGCGGTGGTCGCGGTGGCGGGCTCGGGGGCGGGCGCTGAGATGAGCCGCAACGACGAAGTCGCCCGCCGGCTGGAGGAGTTCGCCGACCGGCTCGAGGCCACGGGCGTCGAGTACAAGCCCCGCTCCTACCGAACAGCCGCCGAGAACGTCCGCGACCACCCCGCGGCCATCGAGGACCTGGCCCGGGAGGGACGGGAGGCAGTCGCGGAGGTTGAGGGGGTCGGCGACGCCATCTCCGCGAAGGTCGTCGAGTACATCGAGACCGGCGAGATCGCGGAATTGGCGGAGTTACGGGAGAAGCTCCCGGTCGACATCGACGCGCTCACGAGCGTCGAGGGGGTCGGTCCCAAGACCGTCGGGCGGCTCTACGAGGCACTCGGCGTCGAGGACCTGGACGACCTGGAGGCGGCCGCCGAGGCCGGCGAGATCCGCGACGTGTCCGGGTTCGGCGCGAAAACCGAGCAGAACATCCTCGAGGGACTCCCCTTCGCGCGGCAGGCCCACGGCCGCGAGTTGCTCGGCGAGGGACGCCCGCAGGGCGAGCGCGTGCTCGCCGCTCTGGAGGCCCACGAGGTCGTGACCGACTGCGACCTCGCTGGCTCGATCCGGCGCTGGAAGCCAACCGTCGGGGACGTGGACATCCTCGCGGCCAGCGACGAGCCTGCCGTGGCCGTCGAGGCCTTTAGATCGCTAGATGCAATCGACACCGTGATCGAGGCCGGCGACCAGAAGGCCAGCGCCCGCACCGAGGGGATCCGTGTCGACCTGCGGGCGGTCGTCCCTGCCGAGTTCGGCAGCGCCCTCCAGTACTTCACGGGCAGCCGCGACCACAATGTCGCGCTCCGGAACCGCGCCATCGACCGGGACCTGAAAGTCAACGAGTACGGCGTGTTCGACGTTGCAGCCGTCGCGGACGCGGACGCCGACCACGAGGCGGACGGCCAGCGGGCCGGCGAGCGGGTCGCCGGCGACACCGAGGAGAGTATGTACCAGGCAGTGGGGCTGCCGTGGATCCCCCCGGAGCTGCGCGAGGGCCGCGGCGAGATCGAGGCTGCTGCCGCCGGCGAGCTGCCCGACCTGGTGACCGTCGAGGACGTCCAGGGAGACCTGCACGTCCACACCGACTGGTCGGACGGTCGCGCCACGCTCGAGGAGATGGTGGCGGGCGCCGAGGCGGCCGGGCACGACTACGTCGCGGTCACCGACCACGCCACCGGCCCGGGGATGGTCGGCGGCGTCGGGCTCGACGGCGACCGCCTGCGCGAGCAGCTTCCTGTCGTCCGGGAAGCCGACGACGAGGCCGACCTCGAGGTGTTCGCCGGCGTGGAAGCAAACATCGGCGGGGACGGGACGGTCTCGGTCGCCGACGACCTGCTGGCGGACCTGGACCTGGTCGTCGCCTCCCCCCACGCCGGGCTCGACGGCGACGGGACCGACCGACTGGTCGCGGCCTGCGAACACCCCGCGGTCGACGTTATCGGCCACCCGACCGGCCGTCGGCTCAACGAGCGGGCCGGCATGGACGTCGACGTCGACCGGCTGGCCGCGGTCGCCGCCGAGACCGGGACGGCGCTGGAGGTCAACGCCAACCCCCACCGGCTGGACCTGAGTGGCGCGATGGTCCGGGCGGCCGTCGACGCGGGCGCGACTGTCGCCGTCAACACGGACGCCCACCACCCAGACGCGTACGACTATCTGCGCTACGGCGTCCACACGGCCCGCCGGGGCTGGGCCGAACCCGGCCAGGTCCTCAACGCGCGGGACGCCGACGGAGTTCGGGCGGTTCTCGACTGACATGCGCCTGTTGACGGACGCCATGCTCGGCACGCTCACCACCTACCTCCGTTTCGCCGGCCACGACACCGCCTACGCGCTGGAGGAAGGTGTCGAGGCCGACGACGCGGTTCTCGGGCTGGCCGAGCGCGAAAACCGGCGGCTCGTCACGCGCGACCGGGACCTCGCGGCCCGCGCGCCGGACCCGTATCTACTGACCGAACGCGATGTCGCGGACCAGCTCGCGGAACTCGCGTCGCAGGATCTGGACCTCCCGGTGCCGGCGGAACCGGTCCGGTGTGGCTCCTGCAACGGGCAGCTGGAGCGAGTGCCTGCAGGGGAGCCGACGCCTGCATACGCGCCCGAGCCGGCGGCCGGGACGGACGGCGAGTTCCGTTCCGAACCCAGCAGTCGGCACTCCGAGCGCGGCGGTCCGCACTCCG
>JAZKSZ010000034.1:0-14543 GCA_036625795.1 Haloarculaceae archaeon | reverse complement strand
TACGGGCTGGACGCCATCGTCAACAACGCCGGCATCGGCCAGACCAACTGTGCGATGGAGGAGCTCTCGCTGGAGGACCGCGACCAGATCCTCGACATCAACGGCAAGGGCGTCTGGAACGGCTGCCGGGCCGCGATCCCCCACTTCAAGGAGCAGGGGTCGGGCTCGATCGTCAACATCGCCTCGCTGGCGGGGGTCATCGGCCAGCCCTTCGCCGCGGCCTACGCGTTCACCAAGGGTGGCGTGACGAAGTTCACGAAGTCACTGGCGGGCGAGCTGGGCCGGTACGGGATCCGCGCCAACTCGGTCTGTCCGGGCTTTACCGACACGCCACTGGTCCGCGGCGGGCTGGAGTCCCGCGACGACCCGGAGGCCGCCCGGGAGAAACTCGAGAGCCTGTACGCCCTGGACCGGATCGGCCAGCCCGAGGAGATCGCCAACGCGATCCTCTTTCTGGCAAGCGAGGAGTCCTCGTTCGTGACCGGCCACGAGCTGGTCGTCGACGGCGGCTACTCCAGCGGATAAGTCGGCGGCGAGCCGAAGCCTCTTTGCGACCGGCGGGACACCTCCCGGGCGATGACTGACTCCGACGCCGACGAGCAAGGACCGGAAGCGGATATCGACCCGGACGCCGACCGGCCGGGTGCCCGCGAGGACGGTGACTTCTTTCCCGACGGGACGTTCAACGACTGGGTCGGCCTCCGGGTCGAGGAGTACGGCGAGGGCGAGGTGGTGCTGGCCGTCGACTACGAGGACTTCAAGCGCAACCCCGGGGACGTGATGCACGGCGGCGTGACGGCGACGCTGATCGACGTCGCCGGCGGGGTCGCCATCGGCTCGACCTTCGAGGACCGCGATGACCGGCCGTTCATGGCGACGACGAACCTCGACATCAACTATCTCCGGCCGATCACCGACACCGCCTACGCGACCGCGGAGGTCGTCCGCGTCGGGAGTTCGGCGGCCATCGCGCAGGTCGACGTGGAGAGCACCGCCCCCGACGGCGAGCGCAAGCAGGTCGCCATCGGCACCGTCACCTACAGCGTCGCCGACCAGTAACGCGGCCGCGCCGCCCTGCCGCGGTCGTTCCCGGGCGCTCCCCGCCCGGAATCCTCTTCTGTCGACCCGTCCCAACGCCGGGTATGGACGGAACGGGCGTTCCCCTGGCCACGCCGTTCGACGGAACGGGCGAACTCGACGAGTCGCGGCTCCGGAACGTCGCCTCCTGGGTCGTCGACCGCGGCGTCGACTTCGTCGTCCCCGCGGGGTCGAACAGCGAGTCCGAACTCATGACCGTCGACGAACGGGCCCGGGTGGTCGAGACGGTCGCCGACGAGGTGTCGGTCCCGGTGCTCGCCGGGACCGGTCACCCGGGGCCGGTCGAGACCCTCGAGCAGACCCGCCGGGCGGCCGACGCCGGCGCCGACGCCGCGCTGGTGGTCACGCCCTTCTACTTCGAGCACTCACAGGCCGACCTCGCGGCCTACTACCGCGAGGTCGCCGACGAGAGCCCGCTGCCGGTTTACCTCTACGACGTCCCGAAGATGACCGGGACGCGCCTCGAGCCCGAGACCGTGGCGGACCTTGCCGACCACGATACCATCGCGGGGATCAAGGACTCCGGCGGGGACCTAGTGACCTTCCAGCGCACGCGCCGGATGACGGCCCCCGACTTCGACGTCCTCGTCGGGAGCGGCGGCCTCTACGCGCCGGCACTCGACGCCGGCGCCGACGGCGGCATCATGGCGCTCGCCAACGCGGTCCCCGACCTGGCGAGCGAGGTCTACGAGCGCCACCGGGAGGGAAACAGGGAGGGCGCCCGCGAGCTGTGTGCGGATCTAGTGGAACTCAACCGGGCGATCACCGCCGAGCACGGGGTGCCGGGCGTCAAGGCGGCGATGCGACACCGCGGCGCGCCGGCCGGGCAGCCGCGGTCCCCGCACAGGCCGCTGGAGGAGGAACCACTCCGGGAGATCCGCGCGCTCGTCGACGAGGCACTCGAGGCGTGGGGGTGAGCGCGCCGGGTAGCTGGCGTGGCAGCCGGCGGCCACGGGGTCCGGGCGAACCCTTCATCCCCCCGTGGAACGAACGGAACGGTGATGAACGCAACCGACGACTGGTACGACATCGACCGGCTCACCGACCACAGCTACCGGCTCACGGAGGGCGGTCTGTTCGGCACCTTCCTCGTCGTTGGCGAGGACCGTGCCCTCCAGGTCGACGCCGGCGGCGGTTTCGGCGACCTCCGCGGGACCGTCGACGGCCTCGTCGACGTCCCGGTCTCCCTCCTGCTGACGCACTCCCACTGGGACCACATGGGCGCCGCCCACCAGTTCGAGAGCGTCCGGATCGACGACCGCGAGCGGACCGCCGACGGCCGGGTGACGACCGACGTCGTCACCGACGACTTCGGCTACGGGCCCGCCGATTTCATCGCCGACTGGGAGGCGTCGGGGCAGTCCTTTCCCGACGGCTTCGACCCGGAGGCCTTCGAGATCCCGCCGGCGACCGGCGTCGAGGCCGCCGAGCCGGGCGAGACGGTCGACCTCGGCGGTCGCGAGCTCGAACTGGTCGGCGTGCCCGGGCACTCGCCGGGGCAGCTGGCGGTCCTGGACCGCGCCGACGGCGTCCTCTACGGCGCCGACGTGCTCCACCGCGAGCACGACCTCTACATCCACTTCGAGGGGTGTGACATCCACGAGTACGTCGAGACCCTCCAGCGGGTCCGGGACCTGCGCGATGCGGGCGCGTTCGACACGCTGCACGTCTCGCACGCACACACGCTCTCGGGGGAGGAGCTGGACCTCGTCGACGACTATCTCGAGGGCCTTGAGGCGATCCTCGACGGCGACCTCGACTACGAACTGACCGAGGAGGAGCCACAGGCCCGACGGTACGAGGTTGCCGGCCACGCGGTCCTCACGAAACCGGACGTGGTCTGAGCGCTCCTGGACCTGGCCGCTCCACGCGCGGATCCCGACAGCCGCTACGCCCGCCGGGTCCTGACTGCGGTTCCGGAGATGTTCACCCAGAGCATCCCCTCGGCCATCTCCTCGTAGTCCAGACTGGCGCCGACGACGGCGTCCGCGCCGACCTCCGCGGCCTCCGCCCTGATGTCGGTGACAGCCTCCTGGCGGCCGGTCTCGATCTTTTTCTCGTAGGAGCCGCTGCGGCCCCCGACGACGTCGCGGATGCCGGCGGCGATGTCGCTGACGACGTTCGCGCCGATGACGGCCTCGCCGGAGACGACGCCGAGATACTCCGTGATTTCCCTGCCTTCGATGCTGTCAGTCGTGGTGACGGTGACGTCTGCCATGCGCGTTCGCCTCGGGCCGGCAGGTATATAAACCGGCCAGCGCGGTTGCAGACTCGGCAGATCCCCCCATGGACACGCCGGCCGGCACACGCTTTTGAGCCCGGCGTACGAGGTGTGTGCATGGACACCAGACCGCTCGGGGAGACCGGCCACGACAGCACGATCCTGACCTTCGGCGCCATCGCGCTCAACTGGCTCGAACAGGAGGGCGCGAACCAGCTCGTCGAGCTCCTGCTCGAGTACGGCGTCAACCACGTCGACGTCGCCCCGACCTACGGCGACGCGGAGCTCAAGCTCGGCCCGAAGCTCCGCCAGCACCGCGAGGAGCTATTCCTGGGCTGCAAGACCCAGAAGCGCGACTACGAGGGCGCGCGCCGCGAACTCGAGCGCTCGCTCGACCGGCTGGGGGTCGACACCATCGACCTCTATCAGGTCCACGGCCTCGAGGCCGGGGAGGAACTCGACGACATCACGGAGCCGGACGGCGCGCTCGCGGCCATCCGGGAGGCCAAGGAGGAAGGGCTGGTCGAGCACGTCGGGCTGACCAGCCACGGCAAGCCCGCCCTCGTCCGCGAGGCGCTCGACCGGGTCGACGACTTCGAGACCGTCATGTTCCCGCTCAACCCCGTCGTCGCCGCCAAGGAGGGTGAAAAGTACGACTACGGAGCCGTCCTCGACACCGCCGAGAAGGAGGGGGTCGGGACGCTCGGGATCAAGGCCTTCGCGAAGGGGCCGTGGCCCCCGGCCGAGGAACTCGCCCCGGCAGACCGGCCCTACGCGACCTGGTACGAGCCCGTCGGGACGCCGGCAGCTGTCCGGGAGCGGTTCGACTTCGCGGCCGCGCAGGGGCTGACGAGCGTCGTCACGCCGGGCGACCCGAAGCTCGTCGCGATGGTTCTGGACGCCGCCGAGCGCTACGACGGGATGGACGAGGCGACACAGCGCTCGCTGCTGGACCGGCACCGCGACGAGGAGAGTCCGGTGCCCCAACAGCTGCACCACTGACCCGCGGTCGGCCGGTCCACCACTGTCCGGCAGCCGGCGGCGTGCGGGAATCTTTATACCCTGGCGGTACGGGAGAGCGGTATGCGACTCGATACCAAGACAGCCTTCGTCACCGGCGGCGGGTCGGGACTCGGGCGGGCAACAGCCAAGCGGTTCGCCGAGGAGGGAGCAACGGTCGTCGCCGCGGACATCGACGCCGGGGCGGCCGAGGAGACGGTCGCCGCCATCGAGGACGACGGCGGCGATGCCCTGGCACACGAACTCGACGTCACCGACGCGGAGGCAGTCCATGCCGCCATCGACGCGACCGCCGAGGAGCACGGACTCGACGTCGTCGTCAACAACGCCGGCATCAGCCACACCCGCACGGTCGCCGAGGAGATCGGGGAAGACGAGCGCGACCGGGTCATCGACGTCAACATCAAGGGCGTCTGGAACGGCTGTCACGGCGCCCTGCCCCACCTCAAGGAGCAGGGCTCGGGCAGCATCATCAACACCGCGTCCTTCGCGGGGGTGACCGGCGTCGCGCGGCTGTCGGCGTACTCGCTGACGAAGGGGGCGGTCGTGAACTTCACCCACTCGCTCGCGGCGGAGGCTGGCCCCGATGGCGTGCGCGTGAACGCGGTCTGTCCGGCGGTGACCGACACGCCGCTTGCCCGCGGGGACACCGACGAGGAGGAGTGGGAGCAGCTGAAGTCCCAGATGGCCGAGCAGTACCCGCTGCGACGGCTCGGCCGGCCCCGGGACATCGCGAACGCGATGCTATTTTTGGCGAGTGACGAGGCCGACTGGGTCACCGGCCACTCGCTGGTCGTCGACGGCGGCTACTCCGTCGCCGAGCAGTAGCACGGTCCACGCCGTCCCCGAACGGCGGCGGGCGGCGCAAACCAATACAAAAAAGTACCGGTCGGGTTGCGGGCCGCGTAACTCCCCGGGCCGGTTTTTTGAGGAGGGGGGCGAGGTCAGGAGTACAATGGTTGCTATCGAGACGGACGGACTGACCAAGCAGTTCGGCGACCTCACCCCGGTCGACGGGCTGGACCTGACCGTCGAGCGCGGCGAGGTCTTCGGCTTTCTCGGCCCCAACGGGGCCGGCAAGTCGACAACGATCAACATGCTGTTGGGCTTTCTGGAGCCGACCGTCGGGTCGGCGACCGTGCTGGGCCACGACATCGAGACGGAGTCGCGGCAGATCCGCGAGCGGATCGGCGTCCTGCCGGAGGCGTTCCAGCCCTACGACCGGCTCTCGGCCCGCGAGCACGTCGAGTACGCCGCGGGGATCAAGGAGTGTCAGCCCGACGTCGAGGGGTTGCTCGAGCGGGTCGGCCTCGACCGCGAGGCCTGGGACCGGGCGGCCGGCGAGTACTCGAAGGGGATGTGCCAGCGCCTCGCGCTCGCGACCGCCCTCGTCGGTGACCCCGACCTGCTGGTGCTGGACGAACCCTCTAGCGGCCTCGACCCCGAGGGGATGGCGGAGATGCGCGAGTTGATCCGGTCGGAGGCCGAGGCCGGCACGACGGTGTTCTTCTCCAGTCACCTCCTCTCGGAGGTGGAGGCGGTCTGTGACCGGGTGGGGATCCTCTCCGGCGGCGACCTGGCTGCGGTCGGCTCGCTCGCCGAGCTGCGCCAGGAGTCGGTCAGCCACGTTCCGATGACGGTGACAGTCGACGCAGTCCCCGACGGCGTGGAGGCGGACCTGGAGTCGCTGGACGGGGTCCGGTCGGTGGCAGCCGACGGGAACGCCATCCGCGTCGAACTCGACGACCCCGCAGACAAGGTCCGCGTCGTTAGGGCGGTCGACGAGCGTGCGCGCGTGGAGGACATTATCTCCGAGGAGAAATCCCTGGAGGCCATGTTCGAGAGCTACACCCGTCCTGGCGCCGACGCCGACACCGCCCCGTCGACGGGATCCACGGCAGACGGGAGTGAGGGGAGGGGAGACGAGTCGGCAAGACAGCCCGCGGAGGTGACCCGATGAGCGGGCTGCTGAACGACGTCTCGACGGTCGCGCGCAACGACTTCCGGAACGTCCGGCGGTCGCGGCTGCTGTGGGGCGTGGTCGGGATCTACGTCGCCTTCGTCGCCTTGCTGTTCTACACGTCCGGGACCGGCAACAATCCCGAGGTGACCCGGACCCTGTTCGGCGCGGTGTTTCTCACCACGCTCCTGTTGCCGCTGGTTGCGGTCGCCGGGGCGTATCTCGCCGTCGCCGGCGAGCGCGAGTCGAACACGGTCCGGTTCCTGCTGAGCCAGCCGACCGCCCGCCGGTCGGTCGTCCTCGGGAAGTTCCTCTCCCGTGGACTCACGCTCGCGCTCGCCCTGCTGCTCGCGGTGCTGGTCGGCGTCGGGCTCGTACTGGCGCTGTACCCCGCGCTCGAGCCGGTCGCGCTGGCGAAGTTCTTCGGCCTCTCGCTGCTATTGGTGGGCGCGTACGTCTCCGTCTCCGTCGGCATCTCGGCGGCCTCAGCCAGCCGGTCCAGGGCCATCTCGGCCACCATGGGCTTTTATTTCGTTACCGTCGTCCTCACCGTCTTCCAGGGCTTCTCGATCGAGTCGGCGCTCCGGTGGGTCCTCGGTGACCTGCTCGGGCTCGGCATCGGCGACAACCTCTACGCCGGGATGGTGGCCGTCGCCTCCCCCGCGGAGGCGTATCTCAACTCGACGCTCGCCATATTCAGCCCCGAGAACTTCCAGGCCATCCAGGTCTCCGGCTCGCTGCCGTTCTACCTGGAGACGTGGTTCATGGTCGTCATCCTGCTGCTGTGGACGGTCGTGCCGCTCGCGCTCGGCAGCTCGGCGTTCAACCGGGCCGAAATCGGGTGACGCCGACCGGTCGTCATCGCGTTCCGTCGACCGTTTCTCCCCCTGTCTCGTTCCGGATGTTCCGGTCCCTCCGCGTGTCTCCGGGCCTGAAACACTGCTCGTGGGCATAAGTGTCCGGGTATCCTGGGCCCACACATGACCGACGCTTCCGACCAGGACAGCGCGATCCCCTGGATAGACGACCGGCGGGCCCGTCGGGACGGCCACCCCGCCACGCCGGAGGTCGAGGTGGTGTCCGACGCCAAGTCGAACACGGTCACCTTCGTCTCGCGGGAAACAGACCGCGACACGACGACCGCGTGGATAACTGTCGACGGGGACCTCGTGGTCGACGTCGCGGAGCACCAGTAAGGAACGGACAGCGGTTGTCAGGAGACTGTCGTCGAGGCGTTCGGATACTCTTGTCCTTCTCCGGAATCCGGACGAGGGGCATCGACACCGACAGTCACTGCACTCGTGACGCCAGGCTAGTCGCCAAGTCCCGACGCGGGGTCGCCGGTCGGGGTTCCGGTGACAGCTTCGCGGGTATCCTCGAGTTCGTCCGGACAGCCGGCAACCAGCACCAGCGGGTCGCCGGCAGGGGCGTAGACGTCCATGTCCCGCCCCTTCTCGGAGTACCAGCTGTCGACGACGGTGACGAGGTCGGCCGCCACCAGCCGCTCGATGTGGTACGCGACGTTCTGGATCGACGTCCCGAGCTCGGCGGCCAGCTCCGACTGGGTCGCCGGCTCCCGGTACAACTGGCCGAGCACCGACCGGGCAGTGTCCGAGGAGAGCACGGAGAAGACATCTGCCGAGTCACCGTCCCCGAGCCCCACGACCTGTGGCTGCTCTGGCTGTTCGACCGCCGGTTCGCGTGGTAGGAGTCCGCTCATACCTGTTCGGACGCATCCCATCCACACAAGCGGTCTCACTACACTCGTGGACGTCTCCCCTCGGGGAGGCTATATGGATTGCCCCGGCCCCCCGGTGTGTCTCGGCGTGAAACAGTTCCCCCGTGTTTAGGACCTCTGCCGCCCGAGACAATGTATGACCGACGAGAAGCCGGACGCTCCGGATACCCGGTTCACCGACCGGCTGGCGAACGTCGCGGTCTCGGTCGTCGTGCTGGCTCCCGTCACGGTCGTGCTGGGCTACGGCGGCTGGGCCGTGCTGACGCTGACTGCCCGGCTCGCCGGGACCGACCCGGAAACGGCCGACGGCGACCTCCTCAGAGACAGGCTGCTTGCGTGGCCCGACCGCAACAGAGACGTCATGCGCACGAACGGGCGCGTCGACCCGCCACTGAAGCCGTAACACCGGTCTATCCTGTGTCTCTGCCCGGGGATGTCACTGGAGAGCGCCACGGCAGACCACGGGCGCGGGATGTGAGCACAGTGGCGACTGCGGCTACTGCGACGACTGCCAGCCTGCAGCCACCGCCAGCACCCCCGGGCGCGCTGTGTGAACTGTGGGGACACCTGTCCACACAGCAGACCGTGGACACGAACAGAACCGGCTGGGTCACAGGCACGGGAAGTATTCGTATTCGAATAGGAAAAAGAAATGACCAAAGTTGAAATATTTCTCAGCGAGTCGACTCCGGAGCGAACGCTCCGGGTCCCGGGTCGAGTGCGTGTAGCCCGACGACGACCGGGTCCTCGATGAAAACCGGCGCCGTTCGAATCAAGTCCCACCTGGGCAGTGCAGGCGCGGAAAGCCCTCACGGAGCTCGACCGCTCTGGGGCTCGCTGTGCTCCGGCGGGTGCTTGCGTTACTCGGGAAAGCGAGTTGCGCTCGCGCCCTCATCCAACAGGCACGTAAACAGCTTCGCCAGCCGGGTTCTGGCGGGTGAAAGGGGGAGTGCCGTTCCAGGAACCCCGCCGAAGAAGGAACCGGAACGTAGTGGAGGTCGCAGCGACTCGCGGGACCGGAGCTGCAGGGGGTTCGGTGTCTCATCGGCAATCACGGCCTCTTGTCCGAACGCGCTCGCCTGACCGGCGTTGTGGCCCGGCCAGGTTCGCGCCGGGTCCTGTCGGGAGAGGGGCTACCGTGCTCAGCCGGTACGGACTTCAACGGTAAATATAAACTATTCGTCTAATATATTTTTCTTATATGTTTCGAGCGCTCGGGTGCCAGGACTCCGGTTGAGACGCCGCTGGCAACAGGCCCTCGCTCAGTGCTCATCTATCAATTGCTCTGAAATTGCGGCAGGCAACAGATGGATCAGTAACACGATCGATCGGGAAAGAAATAATAACGCCCTTAGTATGATAATTACGTGCACTACAAGAGAGAAAGAATGTCCGATCAAATCGTGGAGTTGGAATAGCCGTGTTCAGGGTTTCCTGGGGAGAGCGGACTACAGGTGAGCCCGGGCGCTCCGGGAGTGGGCGCTATTGTCCCCGACCGATGAGCGAGAGGGGACAGTCGTCGTCCGGGTACTCCATCGTGTTCGTCTCGCTGGTCGCCGACCGTCAGCACGTGCCTGCACCTGCTCATCCTGGACTGGAATGGTGTTTTACGACGGCCGGCAGCGGCGTTCCGGGGCGGTCCATAGACCGGCTTTAATAACCGGTAGCTGCAGTGTCCAACCATGACAGACCGCTCGCGTGACGACCTCCTCGAAATCGACGAGATCGACCGCCGGATCCTCGAGATCCTGGCCAACGACCCCCGGAGCCCGTACGCCGACATCGCCGACGAGCTGGCCGAGTACGACATCGACATGAGCAGCGAAGGGGTCCGCCGGCGCGTGACCTCGCTGTTGTCGAACATGACGAGTTTCTTCCTGCCGCGCCCGGAAAGCAACAGCTGGGAGATCGTGCTCGTGACCGCCCGGACGCGAGACGAGGCGGACGCCAAGCGGGAGGCGTTCGACGCGATGTCGGACATGGACTTCTGGTTCGTCGCTGAAGGGTTCGGGACAGTGGACGTGTACGGGATCGCGACCGCGGAGTCGAACCCGGAGGTCGACGACCTGCTGGTGGACGTGCGGGCACTGGAGCCGGTGACGGAGGTCGACTACTTCATCGAGACGGACCGGACCGTGAACATCAGAAACTACCTCCCGGTCTACTGAGCGGCCGTCGTCCGGGGACCCCACCGGCGCCGGGATCCCCACGGTCAGCTCCGGGCGGGTGGTTCGAACCGGACCGTCTCGAAGGCTCCCTCGACGGCGGACTCCGGGTGGACGGTCGCGACCAGGTAGTCGGTCTCGTCGGCAAAGTAGTCGACGAGCCGGCGGGTCCGCTCCGCGTCGAAGGCACCCAGCGAGTCCAGCACGAGCACCGGCGACACGTCGTCGACCTCGTAGGTGACGAAGCCGGCCAGCGCGAGGACGAGCCCCACCATCTCCCGTTCGCTCTCGGCAAGGTGCTCGGCGGAGTCCGACCGCGTCCGGCCGTCGACCGACCGGGCGACCACGAGCTCGAAGTCCCCGTCGAGCCAGATGCGCTCGATCCCCTCGAATTCGAGAACACCCAGCAGCTCGTCCATCGTCCCGTTGAACACCGTCCGGAGCTCGCGCTCGCGGTTCTCGATGCGGTCGGTCAGGGTCGCGACCTCCTCGGAGAGCCGGTCAACCTCCTCCCGCTTGCGCTGGAGCTCCGCGCGCCGTTCGCGCAGCGAGTCGCGGGTCTCCTCGAGCCGGTCGACCTCCCGGCGGAGCCGGTCGACCTCGACCCGCGTCTCCTCGATCTCCTCGGCGAGCCCCGACTGCTCTGCGGCCTGGTCGGCCTGCCGGGCGGCGATCTCCTCGTCCAGTTCGTCCAGCCGCTCGCGGATGGCCCGGCGCCGCTCCCGTTGCTCCTCGATGGAGTCGCGGCGCTCGGTCAGTGTCCGCTCGACGTCTTCCGTCTCGCGTTCGAGCCGCCGGACCTCGCGTTCGGCCTCCCGGGCGCGCTCGATCCCCTCGGTGAGTTCCTCGATCTCCGGCTCGCGCTCGCGCTTCCGTCGCTTGTCCGCCTCGACGAGCGCCACCAACTCCTCGACTGTCTCCTCGACATCCGCGACCGATGTCGGCTGGCCGCACGCCCAGCAGGTCACCTCGTCGCCCATCAGCCCGGCCTCGCTGCCGAGCGCGCCCGTGAACTCGGAGTCGAGCATCTCGCGGTTCGCGGTGAGCACCGACTGCAGGACGCCGAGGCGCTCGGTCACGTCCTCGAGTTCCGCCCGGACCGACTCCCGCTCCCGCTTGAGGGTCTCGACATCCGCCCCCTCACTGGCCTCGCGGGCCGCCTCGAGGTCCGCAGCGAGGTCCGCACGCCGCTCCTCGAGGCGGTCGATAGCGGCTTCGAGTTCCTCGACCCGAGTCTCGCACTCGGTGGCCTCGGACCGGAGTTCGGTCCGCTCCTCGCGGAGCGCCTCGAGGTCGTCGTCGGTCTCCGCGGGGTCGCGCTCGTCGCGGAGGGCCGCCAGCTCCGACTCCAGTTCCTCGAGTCGCTCGCGCGTGTCGGTCAGTTCCCGTTCCGTGGTCTCGAGGCGCTCTTCGACGTCTCCGGCTGACTCGAGGTCGTCGGTGAGCTCCCGCTTGCGGCCCACCTTCCGCGCCCGCTCGCGTTCGAGTGCCTCGATGTCCATCGGTTCCTTCAGCAGGGGCTCGACGTCCTCGTTGCGGGCGACGGCGGCTCGCAGCGCGTTCGTCCCCAGCAGCCCGGCGAACCGCTCCAGCAGCGTCACGTCGTCGGGGTCGGTGACCCACGCCTCGCCCTCGGTCTCGATGCCAGCGTCGGTCCGGCGGGCAACCCGCTCGACCTCCCTCCCGTCGAGGGTCAGCGTCACGCGGGCCTCGTCGGCACCGCTCCGGACTGGGACCGTTCGGCCGCCGAGCGCGAAGAGCAACCCCCTGAGGAAGGAGCTCTTGTTCGCCGCGTTCGGCCCCTGGATGAAGGTCGGGCCCTCGGTCAGCGACAGCTCCTTGTGTTCGATACCACCGACGTTCTCCAGTTCGAGGTGCAAGCGTTCTGACATCGTCAGTCGTCACAGTGACAGACGTACTCGCGGCGGACCGCGCGGGCGGCGGGAACGCGGGTGTGGCAGTTCTCACACTCCAGTTCGACGGTGACGGAGACGTCGACGTCGCCCCCGGCGGCCAGCCGTCCCTTGTTCCGGAGCGAACGGACCGCCTCCCCGGCCTTCGTGGCGGCGTGGCTCCGCGATATCTCGAGGGCTTCCCGCTCCCAGTCCCCGCTCGGGAGGTCGACGTCGGCCCCGAGACACTCCTTCAGGTGCGTCCGGACCACGCCGTAGGAGACGAAATCGTCGCGGAGGTCGGCGATCGGGACGCCCGCGTTCCCCAGCTCAGTCGCGACTTCCTCGGCGACCGTTCCCTCCGTCTGGAGCCGCTCGTACTTCGATTCCGCCTCGCTGCCCAGCGTCGAGAGGCCGGCGCGGTCCATCTCGCGGCGCAGCATGAGCGTGTTGAACCACTCGGCGAGCTGCCGGTAGCCCTTCCGGTTGGGTGGGTCGGCCTGCCACTGCTCGAGGAGTTGCTCCTCGTAGCGTTCCATGCCGTACTCGTCCAGCACCCGGCAAACTTTGCACCCGTACTCCGTCATCGTGTCAGCGTTCATCTCATTGGAGATAAGCACAGTGGTCTTTGGTTTCACAAGGCCGCGTTTTGGATACACAGAGCGGGACGAAACGGATGCCTGGCGCCCGGTGGACTCCCGACGGCAGGCGCTCACTTCCCCTCGAATTCCGGCTCTCGGCCCTCGAGTCTGGCGGTGAACCCCTCGGTGTAGTCGTCCGTGTCGACGAGCTGCTGGCCGCGGGCGGCCTCGAGTTCCAGCCCCTCCGAGAGCGGCATGTCGAGGGCCGCGTTGAGCATCTCGCGGGCGTGTTTCATCCCCAGCGGCGCGTTCCCGGCCAGGTTGTCGGCCCACTCCCGGGCGCGGTCCGCGACCTCGTCGGCGTCGTCGACGACTTCGTGAACCAGGTCGCAGTCGGCCGCCTCCTCGGGGTCGATCAGCTCTCCGGTGAGCACCAGCTCCTTGGCCTTCGACAGCCCCACCATCCGGGGGAGCCGCTGGGTCGCGCCCCCGGAGGGGAACACCCCGAGGTTCACCTCCAGCAGCCCGTAGTTGGCGTCGCTGTCGATGACCCTGAAGTCGACGGGCAACACGAGTTCGAACGCCCCGGCGACTGCCGCCCCCTTGATCCCGGCGACCGAGGGGACGCTCATGTCGTCGATGAAGTGGGTGACGTCGTCGAGCGAGGTCTCCATCTCGGGGTTGTCACCCTCACCCCGGTCGCGCATCATCTCGAGGTCCATCCCCGCACAGAGGACCGGACCCTCGCCGAGCAGTACCATCGCCCGCACGTCGTCGTTCGCCTCCACCTCCTCGAGTGCTGCCCTGAGGTCGGACAGGAGCGCCTCGTTCATCGCGTTTCGCTTCTCCGGGCGGTTCAACCGGACTTCGGCCCGTTTGTCCGTGACCTCGAGTTTCACGTTTCCGCTACCGATTTCGCGCATCCTACCAGTCAAACTGGAGGCTCCGACATATAATTAGGGGAGAATCCGACCGGGCCCGGTGGGTAGGCTCCGGCCCCCCGCAGGAAGCGCACCCGGCCTCGCGGACCCTCTACTCGATGCCGAGCTGTTTGGCGATGGTGTTCAGCTGGATCTCGTCGGTGCCCTCGACGATCCGCAGCAGCCGGGCGTACTGGAGGTTGTCCATGAAGGGGTTGTCCTCGGAGAGGCCGTTGCCGCCGTGGACCTGCAACACGTCGTCGGCGACGTCGAAGAAGACGTTGGTGGCGAAGTATTTGAAGATCGACGACTCCTCGATGGTCTCCTCGCCGCGGTCCATCGCCCACGCGAGCCGCAGGCCGGCGGCGTCGGCCGCGTAGGTCCGGGCCCGCCCCTCGGCGAGCTTGTGGGAGATCCCCTGGAAACTCCCGATCGTCCGCCCGAAGGCCTCGCGGCTGTTGGCGTACTCCACGCCGAGGTCGAGCACGTTCTCGGCCGCCCCGACGGCCTCCGCGCCGAGTTCGAGCCGGCCGAGCGAGAGAAAGCCCATCGCCGCGTAGAAGGCGTTGTCGACCTCGCCGAGCACGCGGTCTTCGGGGACGCGCACGTCGTCGAGGATGACCTCGGCCTGCAGCCCGACGGAGCCGACGGCGTTGTTGAACGAGCCGACCTCGAACTCGTCGTCCTCGACGATGAAGCAGGTGATCCCGCCGTAGCGGCCGGCTTCCTCCTGGGGAGTGGTGCGGGCGAACACCTGGATGAAGTCGGCGTATGGGGCGTTGGTGATCCACTGCTTCTGGCCGTTGATGACCCACTCGTCACCCTCTTTCTCCGCGGTGGTGTCCATGTTCGGCGAGTCGGAGCCCACGCCCGGCTCGGTCTGGCCGAAGGCTGTCGACTTCTCGCCGGCGATAGTCGGCTCGAGGTATTTTTCGACCTGCTCGCCCT
>JAZKSZ010000033.1:0-14890 GCA_036625795.1 Haloarculaceae archaeon | reverse complement strand
GGTCGGCGGCGAGGCGGTCGACGACCCAGCGTCCCGTCTGCCCGCGCCCGCCGGTCACGATGACATCCATGCGCCAACCCGCGGGGCGACCGGATTAAGCCTGGCGTCTACAGCGTCGCCGCCGCCTCCAGCGCGACCGAGATCGCGCGGCCGACGTTGTTCTTGGCCTTCTCGGGCAGTTCGTCCTCGTCGGTCTCGCCTTTCTGTGTGCCGGTGACGAGGTTGCCGTCGACGGTGCAGATGGCGCCCGCTCCCAGCCCCTTCCGGCGCGCCAGCGTGAAGATGGCCGCGGCCTCCATCTCGACGGCCGCCAGTCCAGCATCCTCCCACGCGGCGACGTACGCGTCGGTCTCGGCGTAAAAGGCGTCATCGGTGGCAACGGGCCCGACCCGGACGGTCTCACCGTTGCGCTCGGCGGCGTCCACCAGGGCTGCGAGCGTCTCGTAGTCGGGGACGGCCGGGACCGCAACGTCTTCGTACCGTTTCGTCGTCCCCTCGTCCTTGGCGGCGCCGTTCGCGACGACCATGTCGCCGACCTCGATGTCGGGCTGGAGGGCGCCGCAGGTCCCGACGCGGACGAACCGCTCGACGCCGACCGCAGCCATCTCCTCGATCGCGATGGCCGTCGACGGGGCGCCGATCCCCGTCGAACACAGCGTGACCGGCCGCCCGTCGTAGGTGGCGTTGACGACCTTGTACTCGCGGTTGTGCGAGACGGTCTCGGGGTCGGTGCAGTGGTCGGCGATCCGGTCGACCCGGCCGGGGTCGCCCGGAACGAGCGCGACGTCGGCCAGCTCGCCCTCCTCGACAAGCAGGTGTGGCTGTTTCGCCATACCCGGCGTTGGCCCGGCGCCATTAAAAGTCGGCCGTCCCCGGCCTGTCGCTCGCGGCCCGCGCCGCCGGCGGGGCGTGGCGCGTCCGCGTCCTCGCTCAGACCCCGAGGAAGGTGATGAAGAGGTTGTTCATCGCCGGGCCGAGCCCGACGGCGATGACGACGGCAAACAACAGGTTACCGCGAACCGGCTCCTCCTGGACGTAGTCGGCGAAGGCAACGACGATCAGCGCCGCGACCACGAGCTTCACAACGACGAACAGCCAGCCGGTACCGAGGTACGGTTCGGTGGGCAGAGTGCTGGCGAACTCCATGATCCGGGCCGGGACCACCGAGCGTTCGGTCGTCCCGAACACGTCCACGGCGACCGCCGTCGAGATGCCGTCGAGCAGGTGGGCAAACAGCACCAGTCCCCCGACCAGGCGGGCCTCTGCGAGCACCCACGCCCGCCAGGCCCCGATGAGCACGTAGACCGCGAAGGTCAGCGCCCCGGTCCCGATGAGCGTCAGGAGCGGCACGACCGGCCGCGGGGAAAGCGCCGGACCCAGCGCCTGCCAGACCAGCAGTCCGAGCAGTGCGGCGAGCACGCCCGACCCCACGACCCCGAGATACCGCGTCGCCAGCCACTCGCCCCCCCGGGCTGTCCCGACCACCATCGACACCAGCCAGACCGCGCCCATGAGAACGAAGGTGGTGACGTACACTGCGGGCGCGGCAAAGAGCGGCTCGACCAGGGCGGGGTAGACCTGCTGCCCGGGTTGGGAGCCGAGCTGGTAGAAGACGTGGAGGGCCGCTCCGCTCGCGACCCAGGGGACGAAGGCGAGTACAGTCCGCTGGGTTACCGGCGGGCGCGTCACGTACAGCAGCGCCGCGACGGTCGCCAGCCCGGCCAGCAACACGAGAAGGTAGAGCAGAGAGGGCACCTCGAGCCCGCTGAACGGGACCTGCATATCGGATGTGTGATACGGCGACCGCAAAACCCTGTCGGTCACTCCGGACGCCATCCTGTCGGTTCGCCGCGGGTCCGCTCTCGGTCTCCCGGGGCCACTGGTCACCCGCCCGTCACCGGGAGTTTTGGCTCCCCCGGGCCTTGTGACGGCTATGGACGATACCGACGCACCCGCACAGACCGACGAGACAGACATCCCCGCAGACGTCCCTGCACGCATCGAGCACACCGTCCTCGGGCCGACGACCACCGCCACGGAGGTTCGTGAGGTCGTCGACACTGCCGCAGACCTCGGAATGCGGGCCTGCGTCCCGCCGCGGTACGTCCCGACGGCCGACGGGGTGGCCCCCGAGGTCGAGGTAGTGACGGTCGTCGGCTTCCCGCACGGGCACCACCAGCCCGCAGTCAAGGCCAGCGAGGCCGAGCGGGCCGTGGCTGACGGCGCCAGCGAGGTCGACATGGTGGCCGCGCTCGGCCCCTTGCTGGCTGGCGAGGCCGGGGCAACCGAGGCCGACGTCGAGGTGGTCGTCGACGCGGTCGACGTTCCGGTGAAGGTCATCGTGGAGGCGCCGCTCCTCGAGGAGGGCGAGCTCCGGCGGGCGTGTGCGGCCGCCCGCGACGCCGGCGCCGACTTCGTGAAGACCGCGACCGGGTTCTCGGAGGGCGGGGCGACCGTCACGGACGTCGAGGTGATGAGCGAGTACCTCCCGGTGAAAGCCAGCGGCGGTGTCGGCTCCTGGGCCGAGGCGCGGGCGATGCTCGAGGCCGGCGCCGAGCGGGTCGGTGCCTCCAGCGGCGACGTCATCGTCCGGGAGTACCTCGACAGCGCGACCGCTCCCGACGACACCGGGGACGCCGGCGCGGAGTGACCGGCGCAGGTTACGGGGCGGCAAGTGACGGCGAGGTCGCGTCCGTTCCCGACGTGACGGCGCTCCCGTTGGTCCGCTCGACGACGTACTGGCGGTCGACCTGGCCGGCCACCAGGTCCGCGGCGGTCCCGTCGCCGTCCCGGAGTAGTGGCGCGTCACGGACGGGGACGTCGGCCCGGTAGTTGTCGATGGCCGCCGAGAGGTCCAATCCGACGTCGCGGGCGCGGTTGCGCTCGCGCAGCGTCGCCTGCGTGACCCTCCGGTCGGTCTTGGTGGCGACGAGTTCGATGTTCTGCAGCGAGCCGGTGTCGCTGGTCGGGAAGCTGTACACCTGGCCGAACACCCGGTCCATGGTCCGGAACTCCGCGCGGTAGAAGGTCGAGGCCGACCCGTCGGTCGCGGAGATGAGGTTCGCGACGACGGCGCCGTCCGCGGCCAGCCGGTCCTCGACCAGCCGCATGAACTCGACGGTGGTGAGGTGGTAGGGGACCTCGTCGGCCCGGTAGGCGTCGAGCACGATGACGTCGTAGGTGCGGTTCGTCTCCCGGAGGAACCGCCGCCCGTCCATCGTGTGGACGGTCAGCCGCGGCGAGTCGGGGACCCGGAAGTACTCCCGCGCGGCGTCGACGACCGCCGGGTCGAGTTCGACGACGTCGACGGTCGCGTCGGGGTACTCCGCGAGATAGCGCTTGGGTCCGGAGAACCCCCCGCCGCCGACAAAGAGCACCCGGTCGACGTCGGGCTCGTCGCGTATCAGGTGGGGCAGGTGGAAGTAGCGGGTGTACTCGAAGACGTAGCGGCCGGGCGCTGTGACGTCCATCGCGCTGTGTGGCGCCCCGTCGAGGTACAGCGTCCGGACGTCGCCCTCCTGGGTGACCTGGAGTTGCTGGTACTCGGTCTGGGTCTGGTAGACGACGGCCCCGCCGACGGGCGCCGTGCCGACGAGGGCGAACGCGACGACGAGCAGGACTGCGACCGGCAGCGCCCGCGAGAGCGCGCGGCCGTAGCGGTCCGACCGGCCGCCAGCCGGCTCGTCAGCCTCCGGTCGGGCCGTCAGCAGGGCCGCCGCGGCGACCAGAACCAGCCCGAAGACCAGTTCGGTCCCGGCGATCCCCAGTTCGGGTAACAGGAGGAACGTGGCCCCGAAGGCGCCGACCAGCGAGCCGGCGGTCCCCAGCGCGTAGACGTGGCCGGAGGCGTCGCCCGGGCCGTCGCTGTCCACGAGTTCGGCGCCGTAGGGGCTGATGAAGCCCAGCAGGACCGTCGGAGGGCCGAACAGAAGTGTCACCGGAACCAGCGGCGCGAAGCGGTCCGGGAGTGGAAACGTGGCCAGCCAGCCCACCAGCGGCTGGGCGGCGACCATGACGAACGCGACGTAGGCGGCGGCGAGAAGCAGCAGCGAGGAAAGCGCCCCCCGGCTGGCGCCCTCGGCGGCCCGCCGGCCGGCCAGCCAGTAGCCGGCCGCCAGCGCCGCCAGGAAGACGCCGATCACCGACCCCCAGGTGAAGACGCTGCTCCCGAAGGTGGGCGCGAGCAGGCGGCCGGCGAGGATCTCCAGGCCCATGCTGGAGACGCCGGAGGCGAACACCGCGGTCCCCACCGCAGTGGCCTGCACGGTAGTGGAGGGGCGGATGCGCACACCCCTACACGGACAGCGAGCGTGTTAACCCTACCGTCGGCAGGGCGACGCCCCGCCCTGTCCCCGGCGTCAGGGGGAGCGTTCGTCGCGGTCCGTCGTGCTTTTGCCCGCGGGTACCCAGGGACGTGTATGGCCCAGTACCACATCGAGACCTACGGGTGCACCTCCAACAGGGGTGAGGCCCGCGAGATCGAGCGGGCGCTCCGGGAGGGCGGCCACCGGCCCGCGCCGGGCCCCGAGGCCGCGGACGTGGCCATCCTCAACACCTGTACGGTCCTCGAGAAAACCGAGCGCAACATGCTCGCCAGGGCCCGCGAACTCGACGCCGAGACGCCCGCCGACCTCGTGGTCACGGGGTGTATGGCGCTGGCCCAGGGGGAGGCCTTCGAGGAAGCCGGCGTCGACGCCGAACTCCTCCACTGGGACGACGTCCCCGAGTACGTGCGCAACGGGGAGTGCCCGACGGTCACCGGGGACACCGAGCCCGTCCTCGACGGCGTGGTGGGGATCCTCCCCATCGCACGGGGCTGTATGAGCGACTGCTCGTACTGCATCACCAAGCGGGCGACCGGGCGGATCGACTCCCCCCCGGTCGAGGAAAACGTCGAGAAGGCCCGCTCGCTCGTGCACGCGGGCGCGAAGGAGATACGGGTCACCGGCCAGGACACCGGCGTCTACGGCTGGGACCGCAACCAGGGCGAGAGCCTCCTCCCCGAACTGCTCGAACGGGTCTGTGCTATCGACGGCGAGTTCCGCGTCCGGGTCGGGATGGCGAACCCCGCCGGCGTCCACGGCGTCCGCGAGGAACTGGCGGAAGTCTTCGCCGAGAACGAGAAGCTGTACAACTTCCTGCACGCACCGGTCCAGTCCGGCAGCGACGAGCTGTTGCGGGACATGCGTCGCCAGCACGCCGTCCGGGAGTACGTCGAGGTCGTCGACACCTTCGACGCCTCTCTCGACTACTGGACGCTGTCGACGGATTTCATCGTCGGGTTCCCCACCGAGACCGACCGCGACCACGAGCAGAGCCTCGCCCTGCTGCGGGAGACGCGCCCGGAGAAGGTCAACGTCACCCGCTTCTCGAAGCGCCCCGGCACCGACGCCGCGGAGATGAAGGGGCTGGGGGGCCAGACGAAGAAGGACCGCTCCTCGGAGATGGTCGAGGTGAAAATGGACATCGTCGGCGCGGCCCACGAGGAGATGGTCGGCCGGGAGAGCGAGGTGCTGGTCGTGGAGGACGGCACCGACGACTCGATGGTCGGCTACGACTCCGCGTACCGGCAGGTCGCCATCCCCGGGGCCGAGTCGGCGGGTGTCGAACTCGGGGATGTCGTGACCGTGGCGGTCACGGGCCACAACACGGTGTACGCGCTGGGCGAGCTGGCGTAGTTACGCCGCCGACCCGACCGCGGCCACCGTCTCCCCGGCCAGCTCCTCGAGGGCGACGGGCCCGGGGTCGGCGCCGGCCCGTTTGACCGTCCGCTCGACCAGGCGGGCCTTCTCGCCGGTGGTCACCAGCCCGGCGAGTGCCGCCTCCGCTTCTTCCAGGAGGTCCCGGACCTCGTCGTTTTCGACCCGGTCGGCCGACACCTCGACGTACCCCATCGCTACCGAGAGGTCGGTGCGGAGGTTGTGCCGGAGGACGCGGTTGAGCACCGAGAGGCGCTGCTCGCGGCGGACCGCCTCGGTGACGTCCTGGAACACCAGCGTGTACCCGACGTGCCCGCCACCCGAGTCCTCGAGGCTGGCAGGGGTGACGCGGAACTCCTGCCGCCGGCCCCCCAGCGACAGCGAGAGCCGCTGTGGGTCGCCCTCCGGGTCTACGTCGGTACCGAGCGCGGCCGCCAGCGAGCCCAGTACCGGCCACGACAGCGGGTTCACTCCCGTGTCTCGCGCTCGAAGTCACTTTACGGTAGCGGGCTCCTCGCCCGTGGAGTCACGCGGACGGCGGGGGTTGGTCGGCACGACTCGGGTCGCCGGCGCCGGGTTCACGCGTCGGTGCCGTCGTCCTCGACGAGCCGGTCGACGTCGGTGTCTTCCTTCCACTCGCCGAGTTCCTCGGGGTCGACGTGGACGAACACGTCGTCGACCTCCGGGAGCCCGCCGATCCGCTCGACGACGTCCGTCTCGATGTTGTGGGCCTCCCGGAGAGTGTGGTCGCCGGAGACCTCGACGTGGAGGCTGACGTCGATCTCCGGGCCGACGTAGTGGGCGATCACGTCGTGGACTCCTTCGACGTCCTCGTGGCGGAGTGCGCGCTCGACGATCTCCGCCCGCAGGTCGTCGGGCGGAGCCGCACCCACCAGGTAGTCGACGTTGTCCCGAACCACCTCGACCCCGGTGTAGAGGATGCCGACGGCGACGACGCCCGCGGCCAGCGGGTCGAGCACGGGATAGCCCAGCCCGGCCCCGAGCACGCCGGCGAGCGCCGCCCCCGCGGTGAGGATGTCGTTGCGGTTGTCCAGCGCCGTGGCCACGAGCGCCGGCGAGCGGTTCTCGGTGCCGGCCCGCAGACAGTAGCGGTAGAGCAGGTACTTCGTGGCGGCAGTCCCGACGAGGATGGCGACCGCCGCGGGGCTCCGGGTGACCGTCACGCTCCCCTCGAGCACGGCGGAGCCGGCCTGCCAGAGCACGGCTCCCCCCGCCGCGAAGATGCCCAGCGCGACGAACAGCGAGACGAAGGGTTCGATGCGCTCGTGGCCGTGGGGGTGCTCGAAGTCGGGCGGGCGGGTCGTGAGGTACAGCCCTCCGACGACCACGAGGCTGTAGACGGTGTCGGCGAGGCTGTTGACTGCCTCGGAACCGACCGCGAGGCTCCCGGTCTCGAGGTAGACCCCGCCTTTCGCGACGAACAGGACGGCGTTGACTCCGAGCACGAGGAGGCCGACCCGCCGGAGCGCGGTCCGTCGCGACATCGTTCCCGCTTCGCCCCACCCGGTCAAAGCCGCTTCGCTCGGGCAGCCCGCGTTTACCGCTGGACCCGCAGCGCCCCGTCGCCGGGGTCGGTCACGTCCTCCTGGGCAGCCAGGGCCTCGCGCAGTCGGTCGTAGGTCTCGGTGACGGCCTCGACGA
This sequence comes from Haloarculaceae archaeon, assembly GCA_036625795.1. Classification (GTDB taxonomy): domain Archaea; phylum Halobacteriota; class Halobacteria; order Halobacteriales; family Haloarculaceae; genus Salinirussus. The sequence continues at coordinate 7,529 of JAZKSZ010000033.1, read as the reverse complement.
TCACCTTCGTGTCGCCGACGACGGGCATGAAGTTGGTGTCGCCGCCCCACCGCGGGACGACGTGGGCGTGGAGGTGCTCGTCGATGGAGCCGCCGGCGGCCGCGCCGCCGAGGTTGTAGCCGACGTTGTAGCCGTCCGGGGCGAGCGCGTCGTCCATCGCCTCCAGGAGCCGCTGGACCAGCCGCTCCTTGGCCAGCAGCGCCGCCTCGTCCAGCTCGCGGTAGTCGCCGGTGTGCTGGTGGGGGATGACCATCGCGTGGCCGGGGTTGTACGGGTAGTTGTTCAGGAGCACGTAGGCGTCCTCGCCGCGCGCGAGCAGGTTGTACTCCCGGTCGGCGTCCCGGTCGGGGATCCCACAGAAGACACACCCCTCGAACTCCGCGTTGCGGTCCGACCGCTCGACCCAGTCGATGCGCCACGGGGCGAAGACCTGGTCCATGGCTCCCACGTGCGGGGCCAGCGGCTTACGCTTCACCATCGGCGGTCTCCTCCCCACGCCGTCACCCGTCGGCGAGCGGCTGCACGTCCGAGTCCCGGTCGACGAGTCCGGGGTGGAGCACGCTGGCCAGCCCCTCGAGTGCGTCGCCGAGGCGCGGCGTCCACCTGCTCAACAGCTGTCCGTCGAACGCGTACACCTGTCCGGTCTCGACTGCCCGCAGGTCCTCCCACCCCGGACGCGCCCGGAGTTCGTCGCGCCGCTCGCGAGTCCACTCGGGGCCGGAGCTGCACGGCGCCACGACGAGCACGTCCGGGTCGGCCACACGGATCTCCTCCCAGTCGACCTGCCGCGACCGCTCGCCCGCGTCGGCGAGTCGGTAGCGGCCGCCGGCCGACTGGACGAGCTCGGGCACCCAGTTCGCGGCAACGTGGAGCGGGTCCATCCACTCCAGGACGACGACACTCGGGCGGCGTGCGACGGTCGCCGTCCGCTCGTCGAGTCGGTCCACCCTGGTTTCGAGCCGGTCGACGACCGTCTCGGCCCGCTCGGGTCGTCCGACCGCCGCACCGACCTCGTGGATGCACCCGGCCACGCCCGCGAGGTCACTGGCCGAGAGGGGCAGACACTCCGGCGTGGGCTGAAGCTCGCTCAGGTGTGTCTCGACGAGCTGTTCGTCGACCGCACAGACCCCGCAGACCGACTGGGTGACGACCAGGTCCGGAGCGACCTCCCGCAGCAGCCCGACGTCGACGTCGTAGATGTCGCCGGTCGCCTGCTCGTCGCGCTCCCTGCTCCGGTCGGCGTCCACGCGGGAACTATCGACCGCCGGTAGGTCGGCCGCCCGCGGCGGCCAGTCGCAGGCGTGGGACACCGCTGCGGGTTCCACCCCGAGTTCGAAGAGGATCTCCGTCCCCGAGGGGGTCGTCGAGACGACCGTTGGGCTGTTTTCGCTCATCTCTGCCGACCGACAGCCAGCAGCCCCCCGACGAGCACGGCGAGCGCGGCCAGTACGAGACTGGCGCCGAAGCCCGGGCTCGCGCTGCCCGTCGTTTGCTCGGTTGCCGTGGGTGTCGAGGTCGGTGCGGGTGTCGAGGCCACTGTCTCCGTCGCCTCGTCCACTGTGGGACTCGCCGCGTCTGCCGTCTCCTCGGTGGCGTTCGCTGCCGCGTAGGCCTCGGGATGGAACGTCTCGGCCATCGTCGTCAGCGCGTAGACGACCCGCGGCGCGGGCCTGTTCAGGTGGTTCTTGTTGATCACCAGAACGTTGCCCTCCTGGACGGCCGTCGTGCTATTGTACGCGGCGGTCTTTGGCACCTCGTCCCAGTCGTCGTTGAGCAGGATCCATTCGGGGTTGCGGTTGACGATCACCTCCTGGTTGACCGGCTTGTACCCCTCGATGCCGGCGTCCACGGCGATGTTGTTGCCCCCGGCGCGCTCGATGAGCGTGTGGATGAACGTGTTCTGTCCGGAGGTGTAGCTGTAGAAGACGTAGATAGCGTCGGGCCGATCGCCCCCTTCAACCGCTTGGTCGACGGTTGCGAGCCGCGACTCCATCCACTCGACGGTCTCGGCCGCGCCGGCGCACTCGCCGGTCAGCTCGCCGATGATCCTCGTCTTCCGCTTGATGTCGTCGATCGATTCGGCCTCCCGGAACCGGTAGACTGTCAGTCCGGAATCCCGGAGCTTTTCGACTGTCTCGTTGGTGACCGTGTTCGGCGCCAGCACCAGGTCGGGCTCGAGCCCGACGACCTCCTCGTTGTTGATCGTCTGGCCGGCCCCGGAGATGTTCGTCTTCGCGGCGGCGCCGTCGAGGTTCGAGGCGTATTTCGTGACGCCGACGACCTTCTCGCGTGCGCCGATCTCCCACATCGTCTGTGCGGCACTCGGGTTCAGCGTCACCACGCGCGTCGGCTCTTCGGTGACCCGGACCTCGGCACCGGTCACGTCTGTCCGCTCGACCGGAAACGAACAGTCCTTCGTCGTTTGTGCACCTGCCACGGCTGGCACCAACGCCGCGGTGAGAACGACAACCGCAAGCAGTACGGCTCTGTGCATGCGTCCCCGGTGTGGCTCCTATCCAATAAATATTTACTTATCTAAACTAGACTTGTATACTGTGAGACAGACTGCGACGCGACGGAGGAACCCGTGACAGAGACGCCTGACGGGGGGTTCACGCCGGGCAGGTACGCGGCGCGGGGTCCGGAACCGCCGGGCGAGGAGGCAGTCGTCCACGCTGTCGGCGTCGGACCTGGTCCGGGACACCTGACCGGTCGCGCCCGCGACCTCCTCTCGGGGGCCGACGTGGTCGTTGGATTCGAGACGGTCGTCGACCTGGTCCGTGAGGCCACCGACGCGACGGTCCTCGCCTGCGGGTACGACGACGAGGCGGCGGCGCTCGAGCGGTTCGCCGACCGCGTGGCCGGGGGTACGGACGGCGTTGCCGTGCTGATGGGCGACCCCAACGTCTCGGGCTACCAGTTCCTCGGGAAAGTCGAGCGGGCGGTGGAGGGACCCGTCCGCGTCGTGCCGGGCGTGTCGTCCGTCCAGGTCGCGGCCAGCCGGGCCCGGACGCCGCTGGAGCGGTCGGCGATTCTCTCGCTCCACCGGCGGGGTCCGGTCGAGGGGACGCTCGACCGCCTGGCGCGGACGGCCGGCCGGCGACACCTGCTTGTCATCCCCCGGCCGTACGACTGGATGCCCGAGGACCTGGCACGATATGCCGTCGACCACGGCGTCGACCCGGGGCTCGACGCGCTGGTGTTCGAACGGCTGACCCAGCCCGGGGAGCGGACGACCCGCTCTACCCTGGGCGCGCTCGCAGGCGACACCGGCGACGGCCCCGACGGGACGACCTTTTCGGACCTGTCGGTGCTGGTCGTCCGGGCGCCGGATTCCGGGACGGGCCCGGCCACTACTCCGGGTGGCGACCGATGACCGAACCGGCTTTCAGCCGTCCGCCGCGTCACCCAGGACGATGAAGGGATTCGTCCTCGGCGGCACGCGCTCCGGCGTCGGCAAGACTGTGGCCGCCCTCGCGGTCGTCCGTGCGCTCGAGGCAGAGGGGTGCGCGGTCCAGCCAGCGAAGGCCGGCCCGGACTTCATCGACCCCAGCCACCACGAGGCCGTCGCCGGCCGTCCTTCCCGGACGCTCGACCCCTGGCTCCAGGGTACAGACGGGCTGGTCCGCAACTACCACCGCGGCGAGGGTGACGTCTGCGTCGTCGAGGGGATGATGGGGCTGTACGACGGCGACGCCGCGAGCACCGCGATGGTCGCGGAAACACTCGACCTCCCCGTGGTGCTGGTCGTCGACGCCGGAGCGGGGATGGAGAGCGTCGCCGCGACCGCGCTTGGCTTCCGCGAGTACGCCGCCCAGGCCGATCGGGACGTCGACGTCGCCGGCGTCCTCGCCCAGCGGGCGGGCGGCGGCCGCCACGAGGAGGGTATCCGCGCGGCGTTACCCGAGGGGATGGCCTACCTCGGCCGCGTGCCGCCCCGCGAGAGCCTCGAGGTCCCGGACCGGCACCTCGGGCTGGAGATGGGTGGGGACTCCGCCCCCGGGTCCGGGGCACTCGACGCCGTCGCCGAACACCTCCGGACCGACCGGCTGCTCGGCCTGGCCCGTCGTCCCCCGGCCCCCGACGCGAGCGCCGGCCGGCCGGGAGCACCGACCGGGAAGCGGGTCGCCGTCGCCCGGGACGACGCCTTCTGTTTCTCCTACCCGGCGACCGTCGAGCGCCTCCGGGACCGTGCCGAGGTGGTGACGTTCGCCCCCACGGCCGGCGACCCGCTGCCCGACTGCGACGGCGTCTACCTCCCCGGCGGCTACCCCGAGCTCCACGCGGGGTCGCTCGCGGGGAGTGCGGCCCTGGACGACCTCGGCGACCGGGCCGCCGGGGGGCTCCCGGTGTTCGGCGAGTGTGGCGGGCTGATGACCATGGCCGAGACGCTGACGACGGCCGACGGTGACACCCACGGGATGGCCGGCATCCTCCCCGCTGAGGTCCGGATGCACGACCGGTACCAGGCACTCGACCACGTCGAACTGCGGGCGCGGACCGGCACGCTCACTGCGGCGGCCGGCGGCGAGCTCCGTGGCCACGAGTTCCACTACTCCAGTGCGGCCGTCGGCTCCGACGCCCGTTTTGCCTTCGATGTCGCGCGCGGTGACGGCATCGCCGACGAGCAGGACGGCCTCGTCGAACACCGGTCGCTGGGGACCTACTGCCACGTCCACCCCGCGAGCGGGGCCTTCGACGCGTTCCTCGAACGTCTCTGACTGTCTCCGCGCGTCCGGAGCGCGAGAGACAGGTCCGACAGGGGCGTCGTTTCCCCGTCGCAACGGAATATATAAAACCTCCGGCCGTTCACCGCGCCATCGGCGAAATATTCTCTCAGAACGTTCGCTAAACCATTTCGTTCGGTCTGAGGTAGTCACAGACGAATCCGGCTCCTGTCCGGCGATAAAACGGTACGAACGGACTCAACGGTCGGCTCTTTTTATATCCCTCTCGGGGCACGATGCAAGTAGGATGGCAACGATGAATGACGCGGTGTCCACGACGATGGAAGCGTGTCCCGACTGCGGTCGGGAGACCGCCAACAGGGCAGGTGCCCGGACGACGGGCCTCAGATCGACTGCCGAAACGGTCGGCCCGTTTAATAGCTCCGCTGGAGTGAGGTCGTAGTACGATGGCGACGACGGACGACGCTGTCTCCACGATGGCCGAAACGTGTCCCGACTGCGGCCGGGAGACGCCCCACGACGTGAGCGTCCGGATCCTGACCGAGAGTGCGAAGCCGGACAACGCCGAGTTCTCCCGCGAGCCGTACCGCGTCAGCGAGTGTCGGGTCTGCGGGACCACCATGACGACCCGGATGAACAACGCGTAGCTGCCATCCACCCACATACCCACACCACCCACATACCCACACCACCCTTTCCCCCTTCCCTTTCCTTTCCCTTCCACACTCTCGGTCGCCGACCGCCTAGCGCGTCGTCACTTCACAGCCGTCTTCGGTGACGATGACGGTGTGTTCTTTCTGGCTGACCAGCCGGCCGTCCTCCTCCTTGAGGACGGGGTAGCCGTGAACGATGTCCTGGCGCTTGAGCCGGCGCAGCGCCATCTCCGCCCGCGAGGAGTCGAGCCACCGGGTCGCGAAGGGGAGCGTCCGGAACTGTTCGGTGACCTGCTCGAGCACCTCCCGGGCCTGCCGGTTCCGGACCGACCGCTCCTGTTCGAGTGCGAAGATCTCTTCCTCGTTGCCCTCGCTGACCTTGCCGGCGCCGTCGGTGGCGAAGGGCTCGATGGCGACCACGTCCCCCACCGAGAGTTCGACACCCTGCGAGACCGCGCGGTTGGGGATGTTGGGTTCGGTGTGTTGCTCCCAGTGGCCCAGCCCGTGGCCGGTGAGGTTGACGACGGGGTTGTAGCCGTAGCCGTCGATGGTCTCCTCGATCGCGGCGCCGAGTTCGCCGGTCTGGACGCCGGGCTCGACGAGGTCGATGGCCGCCTCCAGGGCCTCGGCGGAGGCCTCGACCAGGTCCTCGTTCCCGGAGCGGTCGACGGTGATCGCGGAGTCGGCCAGCCAGCCGTCGACGGCCACGCCGATGTCGAGGTTGACCATCTCCTCGCCGAAGGTGGCGTCGTCGTCGGCGGTGGGCGTGGCGTGGGCGGCCTCCTCGTCGATGCTGACGTTGACGGGGAAGGCGGGCTGGCCGCCCAGCTCGCGGATGCGGTCCTCGACGTGCTCGGCGACCTCGAGGTGGCTGGCGCCGACCTCGACGCGCTCGACGGCCTCCGCGCGGACGGTCGCGAGTATCTCGCCGGCCTCGCGGTGCTTCTCGTACTGCTCTGCTGCCAGGTCTACCTCGCTCATACCCGCCCTTGCGCGGTGGCGGGCAAAGCCTTTGTCCACGCCGGGGCCGCCAGTCCGACCGGCCGGGGCGGCTACTCCCCGCCAGGCTCGCCGCCGCGGACGGCCATGACGGGGACGGGGGCGTGCCTGACCGTCCGCTCGGTGACGCTGCCGAGCAGCACGCGGTCCAGCCCGCTGCGCCCCCGGGTCCCCATGACGACGAGGTCGGCGCCGCTTTCCTCGGCGTCCTCACAGACCGCCTGAGAGGGGGCGCCGCGGGCGACGGCAGTCTCGACGGACAGCCCCACCGCCTCGCAGCGCTCGGCCACCTCGTTGACGGCGTGTTCGCTCCGTTCCTCGAGGCTCTCGAGCATCACGTCCGACGGCGCGAGCTCGGACTGGGCGGCGAGCGCGCGGGTGTCGACGACGCTGAGCACCCGGACGGCGGCCCCGCAGGCCTCGGCGACGGCGAGGGCGTGGTCGACCGCAGCTTCGGCCGCGTCGCTGCCGTCGGTCGGGACCAGGACCCGGCTGATGTCGCCGCCGTTCGCTCTCTCGTCGGCCCGCGCGGTCAGGACGGGCGCCTCGGCCCGCCGCAGGACGTGCTCGGTGACGCTCCCGATGACGTACCGGCGGATCCCCGTCCGGCCGTGGGTCCCCATGGCCAGGAGCTCGACGTCGTGGGCGGTCGCGTAGTCGAGGATCTCCTCGCGGGGCTTGCCGCTGACGACGGCCGTCTCCGCGGCGTCGACGAACTCCCCCGTCTCCGTGGCCCACTCCTCGCACTGGCGCTGGAGGCGCTCGACGACCTCCTGCTCGACCCCGCCGGTATCGAAGGCGACGGAGACGCTGCCGACGTCGGCCACCGCGAGGACGTGGACTTCGGCGTCGAACCGGTCGGCAAGCGTGCGCACGTACTCGGCCGCCCGCCTGGTGTGGTCGCTGCCGTCGGTCGCCAGCAGTATTCGGTCGTACATACGTGAAGCTACACCGACCACCCGGTTAATCCTTCCCGGCGTTCCCAGACCCCGGGATCAGCGGTCGTTGCCTTCGCCTTCCGCCGCCGTCGGTTCGGCACCCTCGCTGTCCGCTCCCGCCGATCCCTCCGATTCCGCCGCGCCGCTCGCCTCCTCGTCGGGGGTGTCGGTGCTGTCATCGGCGTCGGGTCCTGCCCCGATGTCCAGCACGATGTCGTAGAAGTGCACGACGAGCACGAGCACGAGCGGCC
>JAZKSZ010000032.1:0-15610 GCA_036625795.1 Haloarculaceae archaeon | reverse complement strand
TCCCTCCCGGCCCGCTCCTGCGAGGAACGGACGTGACGAGCCGAGCGGCACGTCGGTTGCGAACGACAGTGAGCGGGGCTGGAGCGCGGCGATGCCCGGCTGTGGTCCCGGCCGAATCGACAACCGTGTTCAGGGACGGGAGGAGAGTGATGTGAGTAACATTTAGATAGCGGTCGGTGTACTCGGGGATATGGAGAAAGACCCGAGCGACGGGGAGCAGACCAGCCACCGGGCAGGGCGCGGCCGCCGGGAGCCGGAGCGACGGGGGACGCTGGCACTGAGCGACGACGAGGGGTACGTGGGGGAGACGGTCACGCTCAAGGGGCGCAACTTCCCGGCGAACGAACGGTTCGACGTCGTCTGGGGGTCGGTGCAGGGGGAGTGGGGGGTGCTGGAAGCACACGAGGTCGTCGGGACGCAGTTCCGTCCGCGTGAGGACACGGTCGCCACCGTTGAAACCGGCGGCGACGGCTCCTTCGACTACGAGTGGACGATCCCCGAGGACTACGGCGGGTCACACGGTATCGAGGTCCGCGACGGCGAGGGTGAGACCCTCGCGGCGGCCGAACTGGAGGTCCTCCCCTGGTTCGAACTCAAGCAGCAGACGGCGCAGCTAGGGGAGTCGTTCACGCTCCGCGGGTACGGCCTCGGTCCGGGGGTCATGCGGAACAACTACCAGGTGTCCTGGGACAACGGGAACATCGGATTCATGACGGGCGTGATGAACCGTGGCACGGCGACGGCGGAGATCCGTGCGGCCGAGACGGGTGAACACGTGGTCCAGGTGTGGCGCAACTACCGGGGGATCCCGTACCTGCTCAACAACACGCAGTCCCCGTTCGGGTCCGTCGGCGGCGGACGCCAGAACGTCTGGACGGTCGAGGTGACCGAGCCTGACGAACGGCCGCAGACGGCCTGGATGGACTCCCTGTTCGACGAACAGCCGCTCGCTCTCCACTACCCGCCGCTGGACGAGGACACGGCGGCCGACCTGTCGGTCACCCCACAGTGTGGCCAGCCGGGAACCGAGGCCACGGTCGCCGGCACGGACTTCCCGCCGAACACGCGGGTGAACCTCGTCTGGTACCGCCACGAGGGCCACGAGCCGCGCGGGACGGACGACACCCCGAGCACGAAGATCTCCGCGCGTCCGAAGCCCGACGTCCTGCCGGTAGTCGAGACCGACGCCGCAGGCGAGTTTTCCGTGGACGTGGAGATCCCCCGCGACGTCGGGTCGACCAGACCGATCACGGCACAGGTCCGGGGCAAGGAGGTCGCCGTAACCGGCTTCATGCTCCAACCGAAGATCGAGCGGTTCGAGCCGACCAGCGGCCCCGTCGGCACGCCGATCGAGATCGAACTCTCGGGGGTCGGCTGGACGAACTACGAGAACGCACCGATACTCGTCTACGACAACGACCCGCTGGGCTACTTCTGCGGGACCGGCGGTGACGACGAGACCGGAACGGTCAACCCCATCATTCGCGCGGCCGGCGACCCCGGGTACCACTGCATCGACATCTATCCCGCCCTGTTCTGGGTCGAGGAGGACCTCCCCGATTTCGAGCTGAAGCCACACCTCTCCTACCTCGACAACCACCCTGTGCGGCCACTTCCCGCGATCCACTTCACGTTCGAAGTGACAGACGGATAGGCGGTCGTCCGGAATCGACGACCCGTTCCCGCCCTGGCCTTGCAGCAGACGCTCGCTGCGTGTGGACGGGTTCATCAGTCGCTCCGTCGGCGAGACAGACGGAGCGGCTCGTCGGAGCGAGCCCTGTTCGGTACTGGAGACGGATTGCTAAGCAATTTTATAAACAAACGGACGAAATCACGTTATTATGCTTTCAAAGATAGAACATACGGCCAAAACTAAGCACCAAGTTTAATTCATCGTCCATGCAAGCCGATCGTATGCGGGACAATAGGACAGCCGGCGGTCGCACCGAGGACCGGAGTTCCACCGCTGGGGCTAGCGTGGACGGACCGGGACGGACGCGACGGTGGTTCCTGGCCGCCGGGGCAGCAGCGACAGTGGCGTCGCTGAGCGGGTGTAGCGGTGGGGGCGACGATGGCGGTGACGGCGGTGACGGCGGTGACGGCGGCGACGGCGGCGACGGTGGCGGCGACAGCGGTGACGGTGGCGGGACGACGACAGCAACGGCCAGTTCCACGGACTACCCGGACGAGGTCGTCATCGGGTCGGTCCACCCGCTCACGGGGAGTACCTCCTACGTCGGCCAGCGCCTGCACGACGCAGTCAAGCTGGCGGCGACGGTCGCAAACGAGAACGGCGGGGTCGAGGCGATGGACGGGGCTACCGTGCGGGTGATGAAGGGCGACCACCAGGGCGACCCGAGCGTCGGTGGGGAGGTGGCCCGCGAACTCATCAACCAGGGCGCGGACGTGCTGACGGGGACCTTCTCGTCGCCGGTTGCGGGAGCCGTGGCGCGCGTCGCGGAGACCGAACAGGTCCCGTTCGTCATCGACATCGGGGTCGCGGCGTCGATCCTCCAGGAACGGGACCTGAACTACGTGTACCGCGCCCAGCCGAACTCCTGGAGCCAGGCGGCCGACCACATCGAGGGGCTCCAGGCGGTCGCCGAGGCAGCGAACATCGAGGTGAACACGCTCGGGCTGTACTACATCGACACGACGTACGGCCAGGCCATCCGGGACGGGCTCCGCCGGGCGGCCGGAAACACCGACATGGAGGTCGTGGAGGAGACGGCTATCGGGTTCGGCGAGACGGCAGACAGCCAGGTGACCAGTCTCCGGGAGGCGGACCCCGACGTGGTCGTCCCGACGGCCTTTACCAACCAGATGCTGGGGCTGGTCAGCGCGATGAAAAACCAGGACTACTGGCCGAAGGTGCTGGCCGCGAGCGCGAGCGGGGGGATGAACCCCGAGACCTACAAGGAGATGGGCAGCGTCATAAACGGCGAGTTGACCGAGGGGTACGCGATGGACCCCAACAACGACAGGGTCGAGCAGGTCAACCAGCGGTACGTCGACACGTACGACACCGCCCCGATGACAGCCAACGTCAGCATGGCATTCACGACCGGCGAGTTGCTCATCGATGCCTTCGAGCAGGCACGGAGCACCGATGCAGACACGCTGAACCGGACCATCGCGAACATCGAGTTCGAGGACCACCTGATGGCGATGCCGCCGATCCAGTTCGACGAGGACGGCGAGAACGCCGACCCGCTCTCGGTGACGAGCCAGGTCCAGGGGATGGAGAACAAGATCGTCTACCCGGACCGGTACGCCGAGGCAGACATCCGTACGGACTCGGTCGGCGACACGTGACGATGACAGCCAACCACCCGTCGGGCCGACCGTGACGGAGGGGACAGCCATCGTTCTCACCCAGCTCGGCATCGACCCGGTCGTCTTCGCCCAGCTCCTGGTTCTGGGGCTGTTACTCGGCGGTATCTACGCCTTCGTCGCGCTGGGACTCACCGTCATCTTCGGCGTCATGGACGTGATCAACGTCGCACACGGCGGGTTCGTGGTGGGTGGCATGTACGTCGTCTGGTTCGTCTCCGACACGCTGGGCTACTCGCCGTACCTCGGGATCCCGCTGGCGGCGGCCGTCCTGTTTGTGCTCGGGGTCGCGATCCAGCGGACGGCGATCGCCCCGGTAATGGAGGCAGAGGAGGACCGGAAGTTCCTCGTCACGGTCGCCTTTCTCGTCATCATCGTCGCGCTCGTCGAGATGCGGTTCTCCGCGACGCCCCGCCAGCTCGCGCTCGACCTCGGCTCGACCGGGGTCGGCGGCGTCTACATCCTCAACGGGCAACTGTTCGCGCTGGCGGTCGCGGGTGGAACCTCCGCTGCCGTGTGGGTGTTTCTCCACCGGACGGCGACCGGACGGGCGATCCGCGGGACGGCCGACAGCCGCCTGAACGCGGCCTACGCGGGGGTCAACGTCCGCCGGATCGACTACCTCACCTTCGGCCTCGGGGCCGCGCTGGCCGGACTCGCCGGCGCGCTCATCACGTTCGTCCAGCCCTTCGACCCCTATCTGGGAAACGAGTACCTGACGGTCGCCTTCGTCGTCGTCGTCATCGGGGGGCTGGGGTCCATCCCGGGGACGCTCGTCGGCGGTCTCCTGGTGGGGATGATCCACGTGTTCGGCTCGTTCTACCTCCCGGGGTCGTACTACAACGTCGTCATCATGCTCGTGTTCGTCCTCGTGTTGCTGCTCAGGCCGGCGGGGCTCCTGGGGGGTGAGGCACGTGTCTGAGGGGCGTTCGCGACCCACCCCGTGGCGCGCCGCGGCGCGCGCCGCGTCGTGGTGGGGGCGGCGCGACTCGACGCTCGTCCTCACCCCGGTCGTGTTCGCGGTCCTCCTCGTCCTCCCGCTGGGGCTCGACGTCTCGCTGTTCGGGGCGAGCCTGGGCTGGCTGTTGTCGGTCCATCTGCTGGTCGTGACCCTGATCTACGCCGTCGCGGCGACGGGCTGGAACCTCGCGGCCGGGCTGGCCGGGCAGTTCTCCTTCGGCCACGCCGCGTTCTTCGGGCTCGGCGCGTACGCACCGCTGGTCCTGGCACGCGAGTTCGCCGTCAGCCCCTGGGTCGGAATGGTGGTCGGTGGGGCCCTCGCGGCCCTCTACGCCCTGCTCGTCGGGGGGCTGAGCTACCGCTACGGCGTCCGGGGGAGCTACTTCGCGCTGATCACGCTGGCGTTCGCCGAGGTGCTGCTGTACGTCTTCGTCAACGTCGAGTGGCTGGGCGCCGCCAGCGGATTCGTCAAGCCGCTGCCGAGCGCCTACGACGCCGAGTTCGGCCTCGCGGCGTTCCAGTTCCGCGGGACACTCCCGTACTACTACGTCGTCCTCGGCGTGCTCGCGGTCGTGACGCTGCTGGTCCTCGCGGTCAAGCGGTCGCGGGTCGGGCTGTATCTGGCGGCGGTCCGCGACGACGAGGACGGGGCGGCCGCGGTCGGTATTCCGGCGACGCGGTACAAGCTATTCGCCCTCGCCACGAGCGCCTTCGTGACGGCGCTCGCGGGGTCGTGCTGGGCGATGTACTCCACCTCCATCCGGCCCCGGGTCGTCTTCGGCGTCCTCGTCAACCTCGACATCCTCCTCCCGGCGGTGGTCGGCGGGCTCGGAACGGTCCTGGGACCTCTCGGGGGTTCGTTCGTCCTGACGGTGCTCTCCGAGTTGGGCCGGCAGTCCGTCGGCTTGCCGGAACTCCAGCGGGTCGTCTACGGCGTGGTACTGCTCGTGGTGGTCATCTGGACGCCCGGCGGCGTCGTCTCGCTGCCCGGACGGGTCGCCGACAGGGTGCGCGAACGGCTGGACCGGCCGGGGTCGGTGCCGGTGAGCGAGGCGGAGAGCGACTGACTGCTCGCGGCAGTACCGGCGCGAAGGTCCGTCCCTCACGGCAGCGCCGTCGCCGCCATCTCCCGGGGTCAGTTCGACCGGTCGGCCGCCGTCGCCGACTCGAGGCCGAGATAGAGGTCGACGACGTCCTCGGCATCCCGCAACCCGGCGGGCGGCCCGTCGAACTGTATCTCCCCCTGTCCGAGGACGTAGACGTGGTCGGCAAGCGGGAGGGCCGCCCTGACGTGCTGTTCGACGAGGACGACCTGCGTCCCGAGGTCGACGAGTGACCGGACGACGTCGACGACGTCTTCGACCTTCGAGGGGGCCAGACCGCTCAGCGGTTCGTCGAGCAGGTAGACGTCGGCCCCGGTCATCGCCGCCCGTCCGACCGCGAGCATTACCTGCTCGCCGCCCGAGAGCGACGACGCCGGCTCGGAGAACGACTCCGACAGCGCGGGGAACACCTCCAGCACGGCGTCGAGCCGCTCCCCGACGACCGCCCTGTCGTCGACGGTGCTCGCCCCCAAAAGCAGGTTCTCCCGGACGGACAGGCTCGGGAACACCCGGTCGGTCTGGGGCACGGTCGTGATCCCTGCTTCGACGACCTCGTGTGGCCGCGCCCCGGTGAGCGTCCGGTCGCCGTACTCGACGGTTCCCGAGCGGACCGGGACGACGCCGCCGATGGCCTTCAGTAGCGTCGACTTCCCGGACCCGTTGGGCCCGAACACGCAGGTGACGCCATCGCGGCTCCGGACCGTCACGCCGTCGAGAACCACGTGTGACCCGTAGCCGGCGACGATCTCCCGGGCGACCAGCCGGTCGCCGCTCCCGTTCGAGGCCAGCGTCGCCGCGAGTGCCTCGCCTTCCGTCGGACTGTCCCGGCTGCTGGGTGCGCGGGCCGGGCGACTGCCGTCGTCGCCCCCCCGTGCGGCCGGTCCAGTCCCGCGGCCCGCGGCCGGCTCGGCGGCCCCGGCGCCGCGCCCGCGACCGCTTCCGGCCCCGGTATCCCCCGGCTGGGCCTCCCCCCCTGTCGGCTCCGTGTTCGCCCCGTGCTCGAGTGGGCCGTCGGGACCCGGGTCGACCCGGCCGATGTAGGCGTCCCGGACCTGCTCGTCGGCCACCACCTCCGAGAACGAGCCACGGGTCAGTACGCGCCCCCCGCTGAGGACCGTGATCCGGTCGGCGACCTCGTCGATCACCCGCATGTCGTGTTCGATGATTATCAGGGTCGTTCCGCGGTCGTTGACCGCCCGGAGCGCGTCGAGGACGCGACGCTGGGTCGCGGGGTTGACGCCGGCGGTCGGCTCGTCGAGCAACAGGCAGTCCGGGTCGAGCATCAGCACCCGTCCCAGTTCGAGGAGTTTCGCCTGCCCCCCCGAGATGTCGCTCGCCTCGTGGTCGGCCACCGCGGTCAGGTCGAGGTCCTCCAGCACCCGCTCGGCGCGGTCGGCCGTCTCCTCGGAGACCGTCAGGCCGCTCGCACCGAGCCCGTCTGTGTAGACGCTGTGGAGGTTCTCCCGGACCGTCAGTCCCTCGAACGGCGAGACGATCTGAAACGTCCGCACGAGCCCGCGGCGGGCGAGCCGGTCGGGACCGTCGCCCGTGACGTCCCGGCCCGCGAACTCGACCGTCCCGCTGTCGGGGGTCTGGAAGCCGGTGATGAGGTCGAACAGCGTCGTCTTTCCCGACCCGTTCGGCCCGATGACCCCGTGAGACAGGCCGGCCTCGAACGACAGCGTGACGTCGTCGACTGCCGTGACGGCGCCGAACGTCTTCGTCAGGTTCTCGACCGCCAGCTGTCGCTGTGACACGGCGGGGGGTAGCGTTTGCCGGGCAATATCTCTTACTGCACTCCCCGGAACGCGGTAGCCCGCTCCCGGCGGTCACTCCGGCTTGCGGCCGACGATGGCCTGGTACTCCGTCCCCGGGACCTCGTTGATCTCGGCGTCGACGAACCCGGCCCCGCTCAGCGCCTCCCGGTACGTCGACGCCTCGTAGGTGTTCCCGGTCGGGAACACCGCCAGCATGTGGACGGCGAACCGTTCCCCGACCTCCGAGCGGCCGCGGACCCGCTCGACGGCGGCGAACGTTCCCCCGGGTTCGACCGCCGCGTACGCGTTCTCGAAGTAGGTCCGGATGTCCTCGGGCGTGAACCCGGACGTCATCCGGGCGCTGAACACGAGGTCGAACCCCTCCGGCAGCGACTCCTGGGCGTTTCCGGCCACGACGTCCAGCCCTGCCTGTTCGTGCCGGTCGGCCAGCATATCGAGCACCGCCGGCTGGTCGAAGAGCGTGACGTCCGCCCCGCGGCGGCGGAACTCCGCGCTGAATCGCCCCGGCCCCCCGCCGACGTCGAGAACGCTGTCCGGCCGGGGGTGGCAGTGCTCGACCGTAGTGACGACCTCCCGGACCTCCGCCTCGTCGATCGTCGCCATCGCACCGATGTAGTTGTGAAAACCCTCTTCGGTGCGGCCGGGCGGGTCGCCGGTCCGCATCGTCTCCGGCAGCTGTGTGTACTTCGCAAGCGAGTCGAGCCGGTGGGGGAGAATGCCCCGGTCGAGGGGGTCGGTGTCGGGGTCGAAGACCGCCAGCTCCGGGGTCGGCCGGTACTCGTCACCGGATTGCTCGACGTACTCGCTGTCGCGCAATCCCTCGAGCACGATCGCTGCCGCCCGCTCGGTGATGCCCGTCTCGGCCGCAACCGCCTCCGCGCGCTTCGGTCCGTCGAGCAGCGCGTCGACGACGCCCGTCTCGCGACACGCCCACAGCAGGAACACGTCGAGGTGCTTGTTGTATATCGCGTCTTCCTCCATGGAGCCGGATTCACGGCGTCGGACAAAAAAGGCACGTGGGCGCTCGCAGTTCCCTGGAATCCCCCGGCGCCTCTCACGTCGCTGGTCGGTGACGCGTCACTCGTCCGTGACCTCGAAGGTCATATGCATCGCGGGAAGCGGGCGCATCGGGTGGTTGTCCAGGTACGACAGGTGGGGGCGGATCTCGACATCGGGTTCGTCTTCCCGGGTCTCGAAGATGGCCGGGTAGACGTCGATGAAGTGGTAGCCGGGGTCGCCCGAGGCACGGAAGCTCACCGTGATCGAGGTGCTCTTGTGCTCGTCGCTCATCCCACAGGCGTAGCCCAGCGGCTTGTTGTCGTAGGTAAAGAACTGCGTGTTCTCGTAGGCGGTCCAGCCGATCCCGGAGAGTTCGATCTCGATTCTCGTGCCGACGGGGCCGCTGGTCGGCTCGAACCGCTCGATCGACGGCTGGACCATGAAGCCGGTCACGGCGACCGACCGGCCGTCGACCTCCGCGACGATCGGGCGGGTCGACCCCTCCGCTTTCGGGATCTCCAGGTCGAACTGGAAGCTCCCGTCCGCGTCGGTCCGGACCGTGGGGAGGACCTCCGGCCGCGGCTCCGGATGGACGTCGGGCCCCCGGATCCCCTCGCCGTAGTGCTGGTACCAGACCAGGTCGACCTCGGTGTTCGACGGGAACTCCCGGCCCGTGATGATCGCGTCCGTCCCTGGCGGGCCGCACTCCGGCGAGACCGACAACTCGGCCGCCGTCTCCTCGTCCAGCGGCGGGTAGTGGATGTCGAGCGGCTGTTCGTCGAAGAGGGGGTCCACCCACGCGGTCGGTGGCCGTTCCTCCGGTTCGGTCACCTCGACCGTCCACGCCGAGGGGCGGTCGCCCGCGACCGGGCCGAACGGCGACTGCGTGTTGTTCTGGAGATACGGGACGCCCCGGTAGTTGCGCCACACCTGGACCACGTGTTCGCCGACGCCCCCGGCCGCACGGATCTCCGCCGTCGCCGTCCCGCGGTTCATCACGCCCGTCATGAACCCCACGTTGCCGGTGTCCCAGGAGATCTGGTAGTTGTTGGTCGTCGGTTCGGGCCCGAGCCCGTAGCCGGTGACCCGGAACGACTCGCCCAGCGGCGCCGTCGTGCGGTCGATCTCGAAGTACGGTCTGATCTCGAACTCCGACCTGGCGACGGTCGCGCCGTCGTCCTCGACCGTGACCCGGTGGGACCCGCCGTAGTCCTCGGGGATCGTCCACTCGTGGTCGAAGGAGCCGCCGTCGTCGGTCCGGACCGTGATGACGGTCACCGTCCGGGGCTGGTACTGTGGGCCGACGACCCTGTTGGCCTCCAGCACGCCCCAGCTCCCCGCGGTCGTGTGCCAGACGACCTCGTACTCGCTGTCGGGCTGGAGGTTCCGTCCCTGCAGCGTGACGGTGTCGCCGACGTAGCCCTGGTTGTCGCTCAGGACGAGCGTCCCGTTGGCGTCCTGTCCGCCCCCGCGGTGGTCACGGAGCGTCTCCTGAAGGTCGCTCGACAGCCCGGATTCGTCATCCATACGCGGACATACTGGGTTAACCGGGTAATCGTTTTCGACCTGGACGGGTCGACTGGCGGGAAAGTCCCGTCGCGACAGCGAACGAGGGCCAGCTGGTCCCCAGGTCGAGAGAGTGGTCGACGATGTCTTCGCGTCGCTCCCCCCGGGCACCGACAGTGGCTCCCGTGGCAGCCGGCTCGGGCGCTGACTGGCCGTCCGGGCGCTCCGGAGGCTGACTGGCGTCCGGGCGCTGACAGGCCGGCTCGGACGCTGACTGGCCGTCCGGACGCTGACGAGGCGGCTGCGGCCGACAGCGGGTGGTGGCGGAGGAGGGCCCGGTCAGTCGTCGCCGGCCGAACCACACCACTTACTTCCCCGTGCCACGACCGGGCCTGTATGATGAACGTCGAGGACAGGCTGGCACCGCTCGGGGTCGCCGTCGGGGTCGTCCTAGTCGTCGGCTCGCTGGGGACGCTCCTCGGCGCGCCGTGGTCCTCCGGCGGCGTGGCCGTCACTGCGCTGCAGCTCGTCGGGGTCGTGCTCGGCGCCGGGATCGGTGTCGGGCTGGCGTGGCTGAGCTACGGTGTGGGACCGGACTGATCACTTGACCGGCATGTACGCCGTCGCGAGCAGGACGAGCCCCGCCAGGAACGCGAGGATCACGACGCCCCACACGCCGTTACGCCGCTCCTCGAAGTAGTCGATCTCCGCCAGCTGTGACTGGTAGGTGCCGTAGTACTCCTCGATGGGGAGGATCTGGACCTGTTCCTCGCTCGGGAAGTGGACGAAGTGTTGTTGGCCGTTGAGCGTCACGTTCCCCCCCTCCTCGAGTGGGATCCGGTTGGTCACGCTGGTGGTCCAGGACAGCGTCGCCGCGTCGGCGGTGACCGAGGAGACGGTCGCGGTGACGTTGCCGGACTCGGCGGGGTACCGGTAGTCGTCGCCGACGGCGAAGGTCAGCCGTTCGGGTTCGGGCAGGTACGCCGTCAGGCGCTGGAGCGAGCCGTTGTCCACGTACCGGACGTACCGCGTGCTGTTCTGGACGAACGGCTCGTCCTCGACGGCCGGGTCGGCCGCGAGGATGGCCGAGACGTTCTGGGACTCCACGAGGACGACCGCGCCGGTGGCGTTGTCGAGGCTGACGTTGTACTCCGCCCCCTCGTAGGTGGTCATCGACCCGTTCTCGAGTGTCGCGGTCATGCGCGCGGACTCGTTGACCCACGTGAGGTTACCGCGGACCTCCTCGCCGGCCTCGCCGCCGTGGTCCTCCCCTCCGGTCGTCACCACCGTCACGTTCGCCACGGTGTACGTCCGTCCATCGACGGTGAGCGTCTCGTCCGATGCGTACTCGGGGGCGTCCGGGAACTGGACAGTGGGTTCGCTCATCCCGACCTGGACGAACCCGAGCGCACCCGCCCCGATGAGGACGAAGAGCACGAAGTAGACCGCCGCGGCGCGTCGTTGCATACGGGGAGGTGGCCACCCCGGATAAAAAACGGTTACTTTCCGTCGCCGAACCCGACCTGTTCGGCGTCAGCGAGCGCCCGCTCGCTCGCCGCCTCCACCGAAAAGTCCCGGACGACCTCGCCATCACGGACCAGCGGCTCCAGCAGCGGCTCCCCGTCCGCGGGGCTCGGCCGGTCCGCCAGCCCGACGTGGTGGCCGCCGTCGGGCGTCCGGTAGACCTGCTTCCGGCCGTCGAGTTTGCCACGCTTTGCGGCCAGCTCGCCCTCCACCACGACGATGTCGAGCGCGAAAGCCACCGGGTCCGCGTTGCTGACGTAGCTGCCGACGCCGAACCCGTCGGCGACCTCGCGCAGCGCCCGCAGTTCCTCGGCGCCCAGTCCGCCGCTGGCGAAGATGCCCACGTGTTCATCGCGGGCGTCGAGCTTCCAGCGCAGCTCCCGGAGGATGTGCTCGAAGTTCCCCCGCCGGGAGCCGGTGGTGTCGATCCGGACGCTGTCCAGGTCCTCGACGGCGTCGACCGCGCGCAGGACTTCCTCGATCTCGTCGTCGTAGGTGTCACAGAGCGCCACCCGGGGGACGTCCTCGGCGACGGCCTCGTCGAAGGCCTGCCAGGCCGCCTCCTGGTTGCCCCGACCGAAGCAGATCACCAGCGCGTGGGGCATCGTCCCGCCGGCCTCGTGGCCGACCACCTCGCCGGCCGCGACGTTGGAGATGCCGTCGAGCCCGCCGACCAGTGCCGACCGCTCGACCATCGCCGCGATGGCGGGGTGGACGTGGCGGGTCCCGAAGCTCAGCACCGTCGAGTCCGGCGCGGCCCGCCTGGCGCGCAGGGCCTGCGTCGCGACGCCGGTGGCGTGCGAGAGAAAGCCGAGCAGCGCGGTCTCGAGCCGGCAGAACTCCAGGTATGGGCCCTCGATCCGGAGAACGGGGCCACCGTCGAACAGCCGTCCCTCGCGGAGCGCGTGCACGTCGACGGCACGCCCCTCGAGCAGCGCGGCCGCGTCTTTCAGCCCCGCCAGCAGGTGCCACTCGCCGGTGGGAAACTGGTCGGCAGTCACCTCCGCGACGACGTGGGGGTTCCGGTCGGCGTGTTCCAGCGTCTCGACCGTCCGGTCGAAGTACGCGTCCGTCGCTCGCCCCTCGGCTATCGCCGCGGGGCTCACGATGTCGAAGTCCATGCC
Organism: Haloarculaceae archaeon; assembly: GCA_036625795.1. Classification (GTDB taxonomy): domain Archaea; phylum Halobacteriota; class Halobacteria; order Halobacteriales; family Haloarculaceae; genus Salinirussus. The sequence goes on along the minus strand of JAZKSZ010000032.1, from coordinate 3,283 downwards.
CGGCCTACTCGGGCCCGGTTGAAACGATTTTCTCTTCAGTCGGCCGCTGTGAAGACCGTCGACAGTCAGTGAGGTGGACCGGTCGCCACTCGCTGTGTGACACCGCGCTCACTCGGCGTGGACCCCGTCGAGCGCCTCGACGGTCGGGGCGTTGACCACCCGGACGCGGTTCCCGTCGCGGGTGACCCGGAAGGCGTCGGCGAAGGGGCCGTCCTCGACGACCCAGACCCCGTCACCGCGGGCGGCTGCTCCCTGCGTTTCCAGCAGGGCGCGGTAGGCCTCGTGGAACTCCCGAGCCTCGCCGGGGCTCTCCCAGGCGGTCTCCCAGACGTAGCCGTACCCCTCCGTCGAGCGGTAGGGGACGAGCGCGTCGCCGGCCCACCCGTCGGCTGCGGGGTGGCTGTAGCTGTACTGGGAGGAGGGCGTCTCGCCGACGTTGTTGGCCACCAGCATCGCGTAGACCGAAGCCTCGCCGACGGTGTCGGCGACGGGGTCGTGGTCGAAGCGGTCCCAGGCCGCCGACGAGCGGTCCGGCACGGTCACGTTGACCGGGTCGTCGTCGGGGTACCGCTCGGGGTGGATGACCTGTTCGGTGCTCGCGGGGTACGCCTCGTGGAGACCGTCGACGGCGTCCCACCCCCCGCGCTGCTCGATGGCGGCGACGAAGCCCGGCCCGCTGGCGTAGGGGTGGTAGAGCACGACGAACGCGCCGGGGTTCGAGAGGGTTCCGCCGCCGCCACCGCCGCCCCCGGGGACGGTGACACAGGCCCACTCGTCCTCACACTGCCCCTGGTAGCGGGCGGTGAGGAGGTTCGCCTCCCCCTCGACGACGCCGCTGTGGGCCAGCTGGCGGTCCTGGGTGGCCATCGACTCGTTCAGCCCGAACTGCTGGTCCTGGAGGGCGTGGACGAGTTCGTGAACGAGCGTGCCGCGGCTGATCCGCGGGGTCTCGGCGTCGCTGACGACCACGATCTCGTCGCTGGCCGGCGAGTAGTAGCCCTGGACCGTGCTCCCGCGGAGGTCGTCGAAGACCGCCGAGACGTTGCGGTCCTCGCCGACCAGGAACAGGCCCTCCCAGACCTGGTTGTTCCACAGCTGGTGGGTCCGGTTGGGTGTCGAGGTCGCGTTCGCGCGGTACTGCTCGCGGGTGATGACGCGAACCGGGACGTCCTCGGTGAACTCCAGCCCGCGCACGCGCTCGAGGCGGGCCATCGCCCGGCTCTTGACTGCCTCCAGTTCCGTCCCGTTGAGCCCGTCGTCGGTCGTGACCGAGAGGTCGTCGTCGTAGCTGTAGCCGTTCTCGACGCCGAGCTCGCCGTCGTCGGCCGGGCCGAGGGTGCCACACCCCGCCAGCGCTGCCAGCGCGGCCACCGTCAGCGCGAGCAGTACCGCCCGCCTCACGGCGCCCGCACCTCGTCGAGTTCGCCCCGCGTCGGGGCGTTGGTGACGGTCACCCGCGACCCGTCGACGGTCACCCGGAAGGCGTCCGCGAAGGGACCGTCCTCGACGACCCAGACGCCCTCCGAGACCCGGTCACCGCCCCAGTAGGACAGCAGCCGGCGGTAAGCGTCGGCAAAGCGCTGGGCGTCGGTCGGCGACTCCCAGGCCAGCCGCCAGACGTAGGCCAGGTCGTCGCCGTTGCGGTAGACGTGTAGCCGGTCGCCGGTCCACCCGCGGGTGATTGCCAGGTCGTAGTTCAGCGGGTCGGTCCTGTTGACCTCGCCGCCCTCGAGGTTGAGCCAGTCCTGGGCAGCGACGAGCGACGTGCGGTTGGAGTCGTCGTACAGCGTCCGGGCGAACATCGCACCCAGCCCCGACCGGCCCAGCCGGCCGTAGTCCGGCCGGTCAGGGGGCCGAACCCGCTCCCAGCTCCCGTCCGTGCGGTCCCGCAACTCGACGGCCTCGACCTCGAAGCTGCCGTAGTCGCCGGGCTCGATGACCGCCTGTGCACTGCGTGGCGGGTTCTCGTAGGCGGCGCTGACCCGGGACCAGTCGTCGCCGTCACGGAGCGAGGCGATGAAGTCCGGCCCGTCGCTGTACGGGAAGAACTGCAGGAAGTAGGTCCCCCAGTTCGGCGGCGGGCTCGGGTCGCTCTCCTCGCCGGAGTCCGGCGGACTGAGGCAGGTCCACTCCTCGCCACACCGGGCCGTGTAGGCCTGCTGGACAGCGTTTGCCTCCCCCTCGACCAGCCCGAGGACGCCGCTGTAGCCGTCCCGGGTGTCGACGCGGCGCTGGACCGAGAGGTTCAGCCGCTGGTCCTGGATGGCGTGGGTGAGTTCGTGCGCCAGTGTCCCCTCGCCGTCGAGAGTCGGGGTCTCGGCGTCGCTGACGACCACGATCGCGTCGGCCTCGGAGTCGTAGTAGCCGCCGACGGTCTGGTTGCGGCTCTGCTGTTGGACCGACAGCGAGTCCTCGTCCTCGCCGATGAGGAAGGCGGCCTCGAACTTCGCGTTGTCGAACTCCCGGAGCGCGTCGCTGCGTTCGCCGCCACCGATGCTCGCGTTCGCCCGGCTGCGGACGCTCACCGTGACGGTGCTGTTGAACTCCAGGTCGCGGACCCGCTCGACGCGGGCCATCGACCTGGCGATGACGGCCTCCCGCTGTTCGGCGGTGAGGTTCGCCGTGTTCTCGACCGGCAGCGGGTCGTTGTACCAGTAGCCGTTCTCCCACCCCATCCGGTCGGTCTCGGGGTCGGGGCGGGGCTGGTCGGCCATCTCGGTCCCGTTCTCGGTTCCGTCACTGCCGGACTCGACCGGCGTCCCCGTCGCCGTGCCGGGCGCGTCCGGACCCGCTGTCGCCGTGTCCGGGTTGTCGGTCGCCGCGCCGAACGTGCCGCCACAGCCAGCGAGCAGGAGGGCTCCGACCAGGGCAAGCAGGGCGGTCCGTCGCATTACCCGCTGTTACGGCCGCGCGGACAAAAGTGACGCGGGCGCCGGTCAGACCCGCAGCGGACCGTCACAGCGCCGGCCGGCGACACCGGCTGACCGGCGAGCGGCGACTGGAGGCCGGCGGCGGGAACCGGAGAAGTTTTCTTGAGCCTCGGCACCGAACGCCCAAACATGCACCTCGACCCCGACACCACCGCGCTCGTGGTCGTCGACATGCAGAACGGCTTCTGTCACCCCGACGGCAGCCTCTACGCCCCGCCCAGCGAGGCGGCCATCGAGCCCTGCGCCGAACTGGTCGACCGCGCCCGCGAGGCGGGCGCGCAGGTCGTCTACACCCGCGACGTCCACCCGCCCGAGCAGTTCGAGGACGCCCACTACTACGACGAGTTCGAGCG
>JAZKSZ010000031.1:0-15684 GCA_036625795.1 Haloarculaceae archaeon | reverse complement strand
TTTTACGTCTGGGCGGGCGAGGCCGCCTCGCTCATCGAGCAGGCCAACCTCACCAAGAAAGACTACCTCGACGAGAGCTACGACGAGGGGTTGCAGGAGGTCTTCTGGGAGGAGTTCCGTGACAGGCCAGAGGGACACGAGGGCGGGTAGCGGCCACTCAAGTACTTATATCTGTCGGTGACCGGGGGGCGGGTCGCCAGTCCGCCGTGGCTTAAGAGGGTCTCCCGTCGTCGGGTATGGTATGAGCTCGGAACCACAGGTCAGCGCCGACCGCGACGTGCCGCTGTTCACCGACCCCGGGAACGTGCTGCTGTCGATGCAGGCCATCGTCGGGCGGAAGTGGCAACCGGTGATCGTCTACCACCTGCTCGAGGCAGGGCCGCTGGGATTCAGCGCGCTCAAAGACCGCACTGATGGGATCTCCTCGAAGATGCTCTCGGAGAGCCTGGACGACCTCGAGGCCGCAGGGCTGGTGGCCCGCGAGGTGGTCAGCGACAAGCCCGTCCGCGTCGAGTACGCGCTCACCGAGGACGGCGAGAGCCTGGAGGGGCTGGTCCGCGAGATGGTCTCGTGGGGGAGCCGCCACATCGACGACCCGGCGGGTGAGGACGCCGGCCTCGTCCTGGAGGGACGCTGATGGCCGACTACGACGTCCTGGTGGTCGGCGGCGGTACCGGCAACAACGTCGCAGCCGCGGCGGCCGATGCCGGCCTCGAGACCGCCCTGGTCGAGAAGGGCCCGCTCGGCGGAACCTGTCTCAACCGCGGCTGTAACCCCTCGAAGATGCTCATCCAGGCCGCCACCGCCGTCAACCGCGTCCGCGAGGCCGGGGAGTTCCACGTCGACGCCACCCTGAACGGTGTGGACTTCGCGGCCGTCGTCGACGAGATGGACAGGACCCTCTCCGGCCTCGCCGAGGGGATGGAGGCCGACTACCGCGAGAAAGAGAGGCTGACCATCTACGACGACGAGGCGGAGTTCGTCGACGAGCGGACCGTCGACGTGGGCGGGGAGCGCGTCAGGGGCGAACGGGTGGTCGTCGCCGCCGGCTCCCGCCCGCTGGTCCCGCCTATCGACGGGCTCGAGACCGTCGACTACCTCACCAGCACCGACGCCCTCTACCTCCGCGAGCAGCCCGACAGCCTCGTCGTCATGGGCGGGGGGTACATCGCGGTCGAACTGGGCTACTTCTTCGAGTCGATGGGAACGGACGTGACCATCGTCGAGATGATGGACAGTCTGGTGCCCCGCGAAGACCCCGAGGTCGCCGAGGCCTTCACCGAGGTCGCCCGCGAGCGCCACGAGGTCTACACGGGCCACCGTGTGACTGGCGTCGAGCCCGACGGCGAGGGGGTTCGCGTGCACGCCGAGACCGAGGACGGTGAGACTGTCACGGTCGGGGGCGACGAGCTGCTGGTCGCGCTGGGTCGCCGGCCCAACACGGACACGCTGAACGTCGAGGCCGCGGGCATCGAGACCGACGACAACGGCTTCGTCGTCACCGACGACCAGCTCGAAACGAGTGCCGACGGCGTCTGGGCCCAGGGCGACATCGCGGACAACGCGATGTTCAAACACTCCGGCGACTACGAGACCGAGGTGACCGTCGCGAACGTCGTCCACGGCGAGGGCGCGACGGCCGACTTCACTGCGATGCCCCACGCCATCTTCACCGAGCCACAGATCGCCGGCGTCGGGGAGACCGAGGCCGACCTGCAGGAGGCAGGGGTCGACTACGAGGTCGGCCGCCAGTCGCTGCCCGAGACGCCGATGGGGCGGGCGAAGAAGCTGGAGGAGGGGTTCGTGAAGGTGCTCGCGGCCCCCGACGGGGAGGTGCTCGGCTGTCACATGCTGGGCTACGAGGCCACCACCATGATCCACGAGGTGGTCGTCGGGATGCGCCGCGGCGAGGGGACCGTCGAGGACATCACCGACACCATCCACGCCCACCCGACGCTGAACAAGGCCGTCGAGTACGCCTTCGACGAGCTGGCGTAGAGTGGACGGACCGCTCAGTAGATCAGGTCCCGGTCGCCCTCGACCATGTACAGCGTCCGGGCGGCGATGTTGACCGCGTGGTCGCCGACCCGCTCGATTTCCCGGATCGTCAACAGGAGCCGGGAGACGTCGTCGAGCAACGCCTCCACCGCCCACGCGCTCCCGTCGGCCTCCCGCTCGATGAGGTCGCGGGCGACGGTCTCGCCGGCCCGCTGGCAGAGCGCGTCGACCTCGTCGTCGTCGGCGGCAATCTGCCGGCAGGCCTCGGCATCCCCGGTCTCGTAGGCTGCAAGCGCCCGCTCGACCAGCGCCAGCGCCTCCCGCCCGATCCCTTCGAGTTCGGCAAATTGGACGCCCGCCGCGGGTTCGCGGTCGCCAGCGGTCGCGTAGCCGGCGAGGTTGGTCGCCAGGTCGCCGACCCGCTCCAGGTCGGTCAGGATCTTGAACGACGCCGTGACAAAGCGCAGGTCGCTTGCGGCCGGCTGCTGGAGGGCGTACAGCTCCACACAGCGCTCCTCCAGGTCGACGTAGCGGTCGTTGACCTCGTCGTCGCCCTCGATGACTTCCCGGGCGCGGTCGGCATTGCGGGTCGCGAGACACTCCAGAGCGGTGTCGAGCCGGTCGGTGACGAGCTCGCCCATCCCGAGGACATCCGCCCGGAGCCCGTCCAGCTCGTCCTGGTAGGTATCCCTGGGCATTCAGCCGAACTTGCCGGTGATGTAGTCCTCGACGCGCTGGCTCTCGGGGTTCTCGAAGATCGTCTGGGTGTCGTCGTACTCTGCGAGTTCGCCGCCGGTGAGGAAGACGGCGGTCCGGTCGGAAATCCGGGCGGCCTGCTGCATGTTGTGGGTGACGATCACGACGGTGTACTCCTCGGCGAGGTCCTCGATCAGGTCCTCGATCTTCGAGGTGGCGATCGGGTCCAGCGCGGAGGCGGGTTCGTCCATCAGGATGACCTCGGGGTCGACGGCGATCGCGCGGGCGATACAGAGGCGCTGTTGTTGTCCCCCGGAGAGGTCGAGTGCGGACTTGTGGAGCTGGTCTTTGACCTCCTCCCAGAGGGCGGCCCGCTTGAGCGCTGTCTCGATGACTTCGTCGGTGACCTTCTTGTTCTGGACGCGCAGGCCGTAGGCGACGTTGTCGTAGATGCTCTTCGGGAAGGGGTTAGGATGCTGGAACACCATCCCGATCTGGCGGCGCAGCGCGACCGGGTCGATGTCGTCGCCGTACAGGTCCGTACCACGGAGGAGGAGCCTCCCCTCGACCCTCGCGGATTCGACGAGGTCGTTCATTCGGTTGAGACACCGGAGAAACGTCGACTTCCCGCAGCCCGACGGGCCGATGATCGCCGTCACTTCCCGCTCGTGGATATCGAGGTCGACCTCCTTCAGTGCCTGTTCGTCGCCGTAGTAGACACTCAGGTCGCGGGCCTCGACGACCGGTTCGGCCCGGCTCGCCTGTCGTGTCTCGGTCGTGTCCGCCGTGACCTCCGTCTCGATCAGTGATGTCTCCTCACTGTCCTCCCCGCGTTCTGTCTGGGTCTCCGTGTCCGGTTCACTCATGGTTAGTTGTCGTTTTCTTTAGCTGTCTCTCTGATATCGATTGCGGATGACGATCGCAACGGCGTTCATCGTGAGCATCAACACGAGCAACACCACTGCGAGCGCCGCGACGACCCCTTTCCGGTACTCCGGGATGGCGTTCGCCGATGCGGAGAAGATCTTCAGCGGGAGTGCAGCACCGCCGGCGAACAGCCCGTCGGGCGCAGTGAACGTCGTCGTCGAGACAGCGATGATGATGAGCGGTGCGGTCTCCCCGATAGCCCGGCCCAGCGCGAGGATCGTCCCGGTCAGGATACCCGGCACTGCCTCCGGGAGGACGACGTTCCGTAGCGTCTGCCACCGGCTCGCACCCATCCCGTAGGAGGCCTCCCGGAGCGAGTCCGGCACCGACCGGACGGCCTCCTGGGCCGAGACGATGACGATCGGGAGGATCAGAAGGCCGAGCGTGGCCGCCGCGGAAAAGACCAAGCCGGGTGCGAAGTTCAGCGTGTTGTTGAACAGTGCGAGGCCGAGCAGCCCGTAGACGACGGAGGGAACCCCGGCCAGGTTGGAGATGTTGAGTTCGAGCAGGTTCGCGAGCCGGCCCTTCCATCCGGTGTCCGGAGCGTACTCCTCGAGATAGATGGCCGCGCCGACCCCCACCGGGAACGCCATCAGCGCCATGAAGCTGACGATCATGATCGACCCGACGATCGACGGGTAGGCCCCCGCCTCGACCGCCTTGAGGCCGTTCCAGGAGTTCAGCAGTAGCGTCGGTGTCACCCACGTATCCGGGCCGGTGATAGAGAGCGCACCCTCCAGGGACGCGCCGAGCAGGATACCGCCGAGGATGACGAACGGGCCGAGCACGCCGACCCGACCCTCGCGGTTCGTCACGGCCGCGTCGCCGACCACGTAGGCGGTCGGGACGGCCAGCCCGGAGAACAGCACGACCCACAGCGACGGGTCGACAGAAGCGGAAAGCGCGACCCCGCCGACGACGAGGTTCCCGCCGAGGACCGCGCCCGCGGCCAGCAGCCCCGGCCGGCGCCCGTACCGGCGGGCCACCACGACAGCGACGAGAGCGGCGACGGGCACGCCGATGATACCCACGTAGGCCAGCCACGCGGCCAGGACCTCCAGGTAAGGGCGGAGAAGTCGGTCGAAGCCCGCGGTCCCGAGGGCGCTGAGCGCCAGGACTGCCGGCACCGCGAGCGCCCCGGTCCGCAGCGCCCGCCGGCGAACGGCGTACCCCGCGGTCGCGAGCGTCGGCAGACCAACGGTGATACTGGTCACGATGAGGTCGCGGCTGACTGGCACCGGGAGGGAGCCGAGGACGGGCACCCCGCCCAGCAGCCCGTCACCGAGTGCAAAGACGGCGTCGACCAGCGGAAACACGAGCACCTCCGACCCGAACGTCCAGACGACGGCGAGTACTGCCGCAAGCGTGATCGCCGGACCGGTGAGCATCAACCGCTCTGTGTACCGGCCGTAGACGAACACCGAAAGCGGCAGGAGCCCGACCGTCACCGGATAAACGAGCGTGCCGTAGGGGCCGACCGCCGTGACGACGACGTATGCTGCGAGGCTGAACGCGAGGCCACCGAACACCGCTGCGGAGGCCCTTGCGTTTGCCGCCCTGACGGCCGGGTGTCGGCGACTGTACAGCGTGAACGCCGACACCGGGGCAACCAGCGTTCCAAAGAAGAGCAGATACCACTCCAGCGACGCCGCGAGTGGGCCAAAGGCGTCGAAGAAGATGAACGAGAACAGGACGGCCAGGGCCACGAGCCCGACGAGCGTCGCCGCAATCAGGAGTGCCTCGAAGAGCCTCCCTTTCAGTTCCTTGAGCCGGAAACCGCCGCCCCGTGTGAGCGTCTCGGCCGTGTCAGATTCTGTCGCCATCTCAGTACTCCTCCTGATAGCGGCGCCGGACGAGTTCGGCGAGGTAGTTCATCGTGAGCGTGAGCGCGAACAGCGTGATCCCGATGGCGAACATCCCCTCGAAGGCGACGGTCTCGCCGAGTGACTCGGCGCTCGCGATCTTGACCATCGCCGCGGTCATCGTCTCGATCGACTGCGTGAAGTTCTGGAAGATATCGGGGAAAAACGGCATCTTGGGGCTCTGCCCGGCGGCCATCGTCACGATCATCGTCTCGCCGATAGCCCGCGAGAGTGCGAGCACGTACGAGGCGACGATCCCGGAGGTGGCCGCGGGCACGACGACCTTCGTCGAGACGTCGAACTTCGTGGAGCCGAGACCGTACGCGGCCTCACGGAGGTTGTCGGGGACAGAGCTCAGCGCGTCCTCGCTGATCGAGGAGACCATCGGGATGATCATCACGCCGACGGCGATGCTGGCTGCCAGTGCGTTGAACGCCCGCAGCGAGGGGACGACCAGCGTGAACTCCCCGACGACCAGCGTGAACTCCGGGAGCAGTGGCACCCAGTCCGGAATCACCGGCAGCGAGAAGCTCAGCCAGGCCGGGATGATTGGCTGTTCGAGGGGGAGCGGCGCGTCCAGCAGCGGGGTCAGGTAGACGAGCGCGAAGTAGCCGTAGATGACCGTCGGGATCCCCGCCAGGATCTCCAGGACCGGCTTCACGACGCTGCGGACGCGCGAACTCGCGTACTCGCTGAGGTAGATCGCGGCGCCGAGCCCGACCGGCAACGCGATGACCGCGGAGCCGACGACGACGATGAGCGTCCCGCTGACGAGCGGGAGCACGCCGTAGGAGGGGGTGTTACTCAGCGGCGACCAGTTCCCTCCGGTCAGGAATCGCACGGGCGATATCTCACCGAAGAAGGTGAGCGCTTCCCCGGAGAGCGCGAGGATGATCCCGACAGTAACCGCGATCGTCAGAACCGCACAGGCCGCGAGCAGCCGGCCGTACAGGCGCTCTTTCCGGACGACGAAATCCGGCCGTTCGAGCGACGTGGTGTCGGTCCCTCGTTTCTGGCTCATCTATCGCCCGTACGCCGATGTCGACCCTGGTTCATGTGTCGCGTGTACGTCGTAGTTCATTCCTCACTTGTTCGCTGTGTGTTGGCTCTGGACCGAAGCAAAAATATCCGGCGGATTGAGACGGCCGTTAGATGTTCTCTTCGAGCGTAGCGAGGTTCTCCTCGACCTGCTGTTCGGAACTCGGGACGTACCCGATGTCGCCTGCGATGAAGTCCTCGTCGGTCTGGTTGATGTAGAACCGGATGAATTCCTGGAGGTGACGCTTCTCCTGGAGCTTGTTGTTATTTGCGTAGAAGAACAGTGGCCGGGCGAGCGGGTACTCCCCGCTCTGTGCCGCCTCGAGGCTCGGTGCGACTGCCTGGCCGCCGTCCTGGCTGAGTGCCACCGCTTTGACACTGTCGGGGTTGTTCGTGTAGTAGGCGAAGGGGAGGTACCCGAACGCGTACCGGTTGGACTCGACACCCTGCGCGATGGTGTCGTCACGCTCGGTCCCCTCGTAGTCCTCGCGGATGGCGTCCTCCTCGCCGACGACCGTCTCGGTGAAGTAGTCGAAGGTTCCCGAGGTAGTCGCGGCCCCGTAGAGGTCGAAGGGTTCGTCGGGCCAGTCGGAGTTGACGTCAGCCCACGTCTCCGGCGGGTTCTCCGGGGACCAGATCTCCCCGACCGTGGAGACGTCCATCTCGTCGACCCAGTCGTTCTCGTTGTTGACGACGACAGTCAGCGCGTCCTGTGCGACCTTGAACTCGATGGGCTCGATGCCGTTGTCCCGGCAGTCCTGGAGTTCGCTGTCCTTGATCGGGCGGCTCGCGTTGTTGATGTCGCTGTCGCCCGGGATGAACACGTTCCGGAAGCCGCCGCCGCTCCCGTCCTTGCTCAGGTCGAAGTTCACGTCGGGGTGCTCTTGCACGAACTGTCGCCCGACCGCCTGCGCGACCGGGAACACGGTGCTGCTCCCGGAGACGCGGATGTCCCCGGATAGCTCCATGTCACCACTCGACCCACCGTCGGACCCGCCATCGGACCCACCGTCGGACCCACCGTCGGACCCGCCATCGGACCCACCGTCGGACCCGCCGTCACCCCCGCTGGTACATCCTGCAAGCCCAACGGCACCGACAGCCCCCGTTCCGATCAGAAATTTCCGCCGTGATACACTGTCGAACTGACGCCCTGAGTCCTGCGGCATCGCTTGGGAGGAGTGGAGTGGTGGTTAAATCTATTTATATTACTGCTCGATTCGGGTACTTCCGGGACTATATCCCGCATACCGGACCGGTTGACTATATACTACTATGTACGTTCCTGGCGTGCGCGTCGTACCGTGCGAGTCGCCGCCGGCCGCTCGTACCCTGCCAGTCGTGGTCGTCGCGTTCCTGCTGTAGATGACATGACAGAAAGGCGTCAATCTTGACGGATTCGGACGGCTTAATAAGGACCTCTCCTGAAGGGCGGATAGACGATGGACCAGACACCGAGCAGATTCTCACGGCGTAACGTTCTGAAGACAGTCGGTGCCGCCGGGGCCGTGGCCCTGGCGGGTTGTTCCGGCGGTGGCGACACCGGCGGCGGCGGGTCGGACCGGGAGATCATGCAGGGCTTTCTCCTGCCGCTGACCGGCGACCTGGGGTCGCTGGGGACGGCGATGCGCGACGCCGGCATCATGGCCACCGACCAGGTCAACGACGCCGACAACGGCATCACCGTCGACAGCCAGGAAGAAGACACCCAGACCACCATCCCGGACGCGATCAGCGGGGCCAACGCCCTGGTCAACGCCGGCTACCCGATGATGGTCGGGGGCGCGACCTCGAACATCGAGATCGGCAACCAGGTGTTCGTGCCCAACGAGATGGTCGCCTGCTCGCCCTCGAACACGCTGCCGACGCTGCGGACCTTCGAGGACGACGGCTTCTTCTACCGGACGACGCCCGGCGACCGCTACCAGGGCTTCGCGATGGCCCAGGCCGCCGGCGAGCGGCTGGACGGCATCGAGACCGCCGCCACCACTTACATCAACGACGACTACGGCCAGTTGCTCTCGCAGTGGTTCACCGACCACTTCGAACAGGGCTTTGGCGGGACCGTCCAGGAGCAGGTCGTCCACGACCCCGTCCAGTCCTCCTACAGCTCGAAGCTCCAGACCACGCTGCAGAGCGACCCGGACCTGTTCGTGGCGATCACCTACCCCCAGACCGGGGCTCAGCTGTTCCGTGACTACTACGCCGACTTCGACACCGACCGCCCGATCATGCTGACCGACGGGACCAAGTCACCGACCCTGCCCGACGAGGTCGGCCAGGACATGAGCAACGCCGTCGGGACCTTCCCGGCGGCGGACGGGCCGGCCTACGACGCCTTCGTCTCGATGTACGAGGAGGAGTACGGCAACGCAGCCGCCGCGTTCACGGCCCAGACCTACGACGCCTCGGCGGTCACGCTGCTGGCGAACGCGGCCGCCGGCGAGAACAGCGGGCCGACGGTCAGAGACGAGATGCAGAACGTCGCCAACCCCGGCGGCACCGAGGTCACCATCGACAACCTCGCGGAGGGTGTCGAGATGGCCGCAAACGGCGAGGAGGTCCAGTACTCCGGGGCCTCCTCCGCGGTCGACTTCGACGACCAGGGCGACCTCCAGGCCGGGACCTACGAGATCTGGGAGTTCGACGACAGCGAGTCCGGCATCAACCGTCTGGACCTGGTGGGCGTCGACCAGAGCCAGGCGCTCAACCCCGGGAACTGACGAGCAGCGACGGAGACGAACCACACGCGCACCGTTTTTTGCGACACCAGCCAGCGACAGCAACAGGAGCGAGGGGACTCAGCCGCCCAGGAAGTCCCGGCGGACCTGCTCGTCGGCGAGCAGCGCCTCGCCGGTGTCGACGTAGCGGTTCTCGCCGTTGACCAGGACGTACCCACGGTCGCAGTGCCGGAGCGCGGCCTTCGCGTTCTGTTCGACCATCAACACGGCGGTGCCGGATTCGACGACCCGGTCGACCCGCTCGAACATCTCGTCGACGAGGTCGGGTGCGAGGCCGGCGGAGGGCTCGTCCAGCAGGAGCAACTCGGGGTCGAGCATCAGCGCCCGCCCCATGGCGAGCATCTGGCGCTGCCCCCCCGAGAGCGTCCCCGCCTTCTGGGAGGCCCGCTCCCGGAGGACCGGGAACCGGTCGTAGACGTCCTCGAGGGTGTCCTCGGGGACCTCGTCGAGGATGTACGCGCCCATCTCGAGGTTCTCGCGGACCGACAGCGGGGGAAAGATGTTGTCGGTCTGGGGGACGTAGCCGATCCCCTGGTGGATGATCTCCTCGGGGTCCATCGCCGTGATGTCGGTCCCGTCGAAGGTGATCGTCCCGCCCATCCGGTCGGTCAGGCCGAAGACGGACTTCATCACCGTCGACTTGCCCGCGCCGTTGGGGCCGACGATGGTGACGTACTCGCCGGCCTCGACGTGCATGTCGACGTCGGTCAGCACCTGGAGGTCGCCGTAGCCGGCCGAGAGCCCCTCGACCTCGAGCAGGCTCACGCGACCTCACCCCCCAGGTACGCCTCGATGACCTGCTCCTCGGACCGGACCTCCTCGGGGGAGCCGGTCACCAGCGTCTGGCCCTGGTGCATCACGATGACCCGCTCGCAGTGTTCCATGATCAGGTCCATGTCGTGTTCGACGAGCAGGAAGGTCCGGCCGCGGTCCCGGAGGGCCTCGAGCCGGTCGAGCAGGTCCTCCTCCAGGGAGGGGTTCACGCCGGCGAAGGGTTCGTCCAGCAGGAGCACCTCGGGGTCGAGCATCAGCGCCCGCGCCAGCTCCAGCAGCTTCCGCTGACCGCCCGACAGCGTCCCGGCCTCCTCCAGGGCGAGGTGGTCGATGTCGAAGAACTCGAGCATCTCCCAGGCCCGCTCGAACAGCTCCTCCTCGTCCTGCTTGACGCCCCCTCGCGTCCCCGGGAGGATCGACCGCCAGGCGGCCTCCCCGCGCTGGTTTTTCGGCGGCAACATCATGTTCTCGAGGACGGTCATGGTCTCGAACTCCCGGGCGATCTGGAAGGTCCGGACGAGCCCGCGCGAGGAGGTCTCGTAGGGCGCCCAGCCGGTGATGTCCTGGCCGTCGAAGGTGACCCGCCCCGCGTCCGGCTCGATGGCGCCGCTGATGACGTTGAACGTCGTCGACTTCCCGGCGCCGTTCGGGCCGATGAGGCCGGTGAGCGTCTCGGGTTCGACCGTGAAGGAGACGCCGTCCAGCGCGGTCACGCCGCCGAACGTCTTCCGGACGCCGTCGACGGCGAGGATCGGCTCCGTCCCGGCGGACCCGGCGTCGGCGGCGTCGGACCCAGTGTCGGCCCCGTCGGCCGCCTCGGAGCGCTGGCTCAATCCGCGTCACCCCCCTGTGCCTCCGCCTCGGACCGGCTCCGCCGGCGGCTGGCGACCCGCTCCTCGAGGTCGATGCTCGAGGCCACCTCCCGGCGGTCCCCGAACAGCCCCTGGGGGCGGCGCTTGAGGAGCCAGATGAGGACCAGCCCCGTCAGCACGACCCTGAGTGCGCTGGTCTGGTCGAAGACATAGAGGAGGATCGGGTCGATGTTGCCGCCGCCGAGCGCGCCCAGCGCGTCGGGGAAGGTGGGAGCGGTCCCGGACAGCCCGACGAACTCGTCGACGACGCGCCGGAGCTGGCCGGGGCCCTCGAGCACCAGCCCGACGAAGAGGATCGTCCCGACGACCGTGCCGGTGTTCGAGCCGGCGCCGCCGATGATGACGGCGATCCAGATGAAGAAGGTCAGCTCGGGGAGGAAGCGACCGGTGGTGACGTAGCCGCTGCTCGCTCCCTGCCAGACGATCCCCAGCAGGCCGAGGATTGCACAGCCGATGACGAACGCGCGGATCTTGAACGAGGAGGTCCGCTTGGCCAGCGACTGGGTGGCCTCCTCGTCGTCGCGGATCCCCTTCAGCACCCGGCCGAAGGGCGAAGCCGACAGGCGGGCGATGAGCCAGTAGGTACCGACCAGGATGGCGAGGAGGACGAGCACGAAGGCCCAGCCGGCGACGAGCTGGCCGTCGATCCCGAGTCCCTCGACCGCGGCGACGACCGGCTGGCCGGCCGTGTCGAAGAAGTCACGCACCGGGTTCGAGAACGTCCGGATCCCCCGTCCCCCGCCGGTGCCGAACGTCCACCCGAAGACCGTGACCTCCTGGAGTTCCGAGGACTTGAACGTGATCCGGACGATCTCCGCGAAGGCGAGCGTGACGATCGCGAAGTAGTCGTCCCGGAGCCGCAGGGAGGGGAGCGCGGCGACGTAGCCGGCCGCGGCGGCCACGAGCATTCCGGCGACGACCGCGAGCGCGAGCGGGACCCCGAAGCCGGGCAGCGAGCCAGTCGGGTTCTGGCCGGCGACCGGCCGCGAGAGGATCGTCGCCGTGTAGACGCCGATGGCCATGAATCCGGCGACACCGATGTTGAACAGCCCGCTGTACCCCCAGTGGAGGTTCACGACGAGCGCGGCGATGCCGTAGACCACGACCAGGAAGGTGACCCGGCGCAGGGAGTTGAGCTGGCCGGAGAGGTCGTAGCCGAGCAACACGCCGGTGAGCAGGTACAGGAGGTAGACGACCCCGAGCGTGGCGAAGATCTTGACGACGTCCCGCTCCCAGTAGCGGGCCGCCCACGCGGGCAGCCGGCGGCCGATCGGGTCCGTCGCGCCGCTCACAGCGTGTCACCCCCGAAGATGCCCGACGGGCGGGTGAGAAGGACGACGATCATGACCGCGAAGCCGACCGCCTCGGCGAAACTGGCCGGGATCCAGACCTGGGAGACCCGGGTGACCAGCCCGATCAGCACGCCGCCGGCGATGGCGCCGTACACCGAGCCGATCCCGCCCATGATGACGCCCGCGAAGACGAGCAAGAGGAGCGTCCACCCGAGCTGGTAGTTGATCGTCCCCTGGAAGAGGGCGATCATGAAGCCGGCGAGGCCGGCGAGCGCGCCGCCGACCAGCCAGGTGGCGGTGACCACCCGCTCGGAGGGGATCCCCGTCACCCGCGCCAGGTCCCGGTTGGCCGACATCGCGCGCATCGCCTTGCCGAGTTTCGTCCGCGTCAGAAGCAGGTGGACGCTCACCATCGAGACCACGGCGACGGTCACGAGCAACAGCTCCGGGGCGCTGATGTTCACCGTCCCGCCCGGCAGCGAGAGTTCGTAGGCCCAGGCACCCACCGTCAGGCCGAAGGAGTCCTGCGTGAACAGGAACACCAGCAGAAAGCGCAGCGTAAAGGCCACGCCGATCGACGCGATCAGCAGGGCGATAGCCCCGCTCTTTCGCATCGACCGGTAGACGAAGCGGTCGAAGAGCAGCGCGACCACGGCGCCGCCGACCGCGGCGACGACCAGCCCGACAAGCACCGCGCCCGGCGTGTTCGTCACGCTGATCCCGACGTCCCGGGGAAAGACCGTGTCCCCGACGCCGAGGAAAAAGAGGTTCAGGGGGTTGAACTCGCCGAGGCCGGCGACGAGGTATGTCGACCCCCAGCCGACGAAGGCCGAGACGCTGATGTAGTCGCCGTGTGCGAAGTTGGCAAAGCCCAGCAGGTCGTAGGTCAGCGAGAGCCCGACCCCCGCCAGGCCGATCACCAGCCCGAAGACGAGCCCGTTCCAGAGGTAGCCGGTCAACAGCGCCGGCGCGAGCGACTCGCCGAGCAGGCGCCGCAGAACGTCGAACAGTAACAGCGCGAACACGGCAACGAACAACGCCGTCCGGACCCGGGCCCGGTCCGGGACCCAATCCGGTGTCTTATTGCGGAACAAGGCCATAATCAACAGGCGGAGCTACGCGGGTTCGGACGTAAATAGCTGACTGATACGGCGAATCCTCGTCGCGACGGATCCCCCGGCAAACGGGCGGCAGGGGAGCGGGTTTTTTGTGTGGATCGGCCGAAGCCCACCTGTATGTCACGCCAGGTCGTTTCCTACGACGACGACGGACACGTGTACGAGTTCGCGCCGGAGATGGAGCCGGTCTACACCGCCGCCGACGGGGAGTCACTCACCGTCGAGACGGTCGACAGCCTCAACAAGGAGATCCAGACCGACGACGACCTCCTCGACGCGATCCCCGAGGAGGTCAACGCCGCCACCGGCCCCATCGCCGTCGAGGGCGCCCAGCCGGGCGACGTCCTGGAAGTCGAGATCGAGGACGTCCGGGTCAACGAGGACCGCGGGCGGGTGATCACTACCCCCGGCTTCGGCCTGCTCCAGGACGACGAGGAGATCGACCACCCCGCCACCGAGGTCACGCCGGTCGACGGCGACACCGTCGAGTTCGACGGGATCGACGTCCCGATCGACCCGGTGATCGGGACCATCGGCGTCGCCACCGCGGAGGAGACCATCTCGACGCTGACCCCCCACGACCACGGCGGGAACCTCGACACCACGGACATGACCGGCGGCACGACCGCCTACTTCCCGGTCTTCCAGGAGGGCGCCATGCTGGCGATGGGCGACTCCAAGGCCGCGATGGCCGACGGC
The DNA here is from genome assembly GCA_036625795.1 of Haloarculaceae archaeon. Taxonomy (GTDB): domain Archaea; phylum Halobacteriota; class Halobacteria; order Halobacteriales; family Haloarculaceae; genus Salinirussus. The sequence goes on along the minus strand of JAZKSZ010000031.1, from coordinate 1,667 downwards.
GAGATGTGTGGCACCGGCGCGGAGATCGGCACCGACATCGACATCACGGTCTCCGTCATCTCCGAGCCCGAGGTGGGCATCGACCGTCCGGTCGTCGACACCGGCGACGCCGTCAAGTCCGTCGCCAGCGCGGACACGATGGAGGAGGCCGTCGAACTCGCAAACCGCGATGTCCTGAAACTGCTCCAGGCCGACCACGGGATGTCCAGGACCGAAGCCTACCTGTTCTCGAGCCTCGTGGGCGGGCTCGAGATCAGCCAGGTCGTCGACCCGCTGGTGACCGCCAGAAACGCCGTCCCCGCGGAGTACCTCTCGTTGCCGTACTGAGCGAGTTGCGGGGGACCACGCGGCGTCGGCGTGTCGGGCAGGACCGGGCCAGTTACTCGGCGACCGTGCCCTCCCGCTCGGCGGGGGCCGGCGGGGAGAGCCGGGCGACCAGCAGACAGACCAGCCCGCCACCGCCGCCGACGACGGCCACGCCGAGGCCGACGACCCGGACGGCCGGCCCGAACCCGAGTCCCGGCGCGAGGGCGGCGACGGCCGCGCCCATCGCGACCGGGGTGGCCGTCGCGGTGACGCGCCCGCCCGCCTCGGCGACGCTGACGAGCCCGGCCCGCAGCGACTGGGAAGCCAGCCCGGTGACGATACTCCGGTACAGCGAGAGCGCGAGGCCGAAGCCGACGCCGGTCACGAGGATGCCCGCGGCGGCCACCGGAACGGTGGGTGCGAACAGGACGACCGCCAGCCCGACGGTCAGACAGCCGTTGGCGGCGACCAGCGGGTAAAACCGGGAGTCGAAGAACTCCGTTACACGGCCGGCCTGGCTGGCAGCGCCCGCGAAGGCGACGCTGCCGACGGCGGTCAGCAGGCCCGCCTGGGCCGGCGTCCCGCCCAGGAGGTCACCGACGATGATGGAGTTGTAGGTGAGAAAGCCGATCCAGACCGCCACCGGGAGTGTGCGCCCGACCACGAGCGCGAGCACGCGCGGCCGGGCGACCAAACCGGCGAGCGCGCGCAGGTAGGAGGGGGCGTCCCCGTCCGCAGGGGAGGGCTCGTCGCCGGGTTCCGGCGGACCGCCGTCGGTGATGGTTGCCCGGTCCGCGGCGGCGTCGCCGGCGGTCGGCTCCTCGAACCAGACGGCGACCGCGGCCGCGGCCGGGAGCGCGACGGCAAACAGCAGGAAGGGGTACTGCCAGGCCGTCGCGACGAGCACGCCCGCGAGCAGCGGGAAGGCGGCCTGGCTCAGCCCGGAGACGGTGAAGCGAAGCCCCTGTGCGGTCGCCTCCCGCGACCCCGAGTAGAAGTCGCCGATGCTGGTGATCAGCGTCGGGAGGATGCCCGCGAAGCCGACGCCCTGGAGCAGCCGCAGGCCGAGCGCGACCCGGAAGTCCGTCGTGAACGCGATGGCGGTCCCGGCGAGCCCGAAGAGAACGAGCGCGGCGACCAACACCGGCTTGCGGCCGTACCGGTCGGCCAGCGCGCCCGCGAGCGGGACGACGAGAATGCCCGGCGCGGTGAAGACGGAGATCAGCAGTCCGATGTCGGTCTGGGTGGTCCCGAAGGGCTCGACCAGCGAGTCGAGCACCGGCGACAGCAGTGCGGTCCCGATGACCGGCGGGACGTTCGACAGCAGCAACAGCTGGAAGTTCCGGTCGCTGAGGACGGCC
>JAZKSZ010000030.1:0-15707 GCA_036625795.1 Haloarculaceae archaeon | reverse complement strand
AGGTCATCGAGGTCGTGGGCCGAACCGGGATGCACGGCGAGGCCATGCAGGTCAAGTGTCGCATCCGCGAGGGCGAGAACCAGGGGCGGATCATCACCCGGAACGTCCTCGGCCCGGTCCGGGAGGGCGACGTGCTCCAGCTGCGGGAGACCGCCCGCGAGGCCGACCAGATCGGAGGGCAATAATGCCACAAACCAACGAGTGTGACTTCTGTGGCGGGGACGTCGAGCCCGGCACGGGGACGATGTTCGTTCGCACCGACGGGACCACGGTCCGCTTCTGTTCCTCGAAGTGCGAGAAAAACGCCGACCTGGGTCGGCGGGCCCGCGACCTCGAGTGGACGAGCGCGGGCGAGGACCGCCGCGTCGCCGCCGAACCGGCAGACGACGAGGGAGAAACCCAGGAAACTGCGGTGGAGCCGGCCGAGGAGACCGAGACGGAGTCCGCCGACGAGGGCGAGGCGGAACCGGCCGAGACGGCCGACGAACCGGAGCCCGGTGACGAAGACGAGACCGAGGCTGACGACGTCGATGACGCGGAGGCCGGCGACGAAGACGAGACCGGAGCTGACGACGTCGATGACGCGGAGGCCGAAGAGGAGGAAGAAGCCGAAGCATGAGCGAGGACCACGAGCGGACGTTCGTGATGGTCAAACCGGACGGCGTCCAGCGCGGGCTGGTCGGCGAAATCGTCTCCCGGTTCGAGCAGCGCGGGCTGAAGCTGGTCGGCGCGAAGTTCATGCAGATCGACGAGGAACTCGCCCACGACCACTACGCCGAACACGAGGACAAGCCCTTCTTCGAGGGGCTCGTGGACTTCATCACCAGCGGCCCGGTGATGGCGATGGTCTGGGAAGGCCAGGACGCCACCCGGCAAGTCCGGGGGATGATGGGCGAGACCGACCCCGCCGAGTCCGCTCCCGGCACGATCCGGGGTGACCTGGGGTTGGACCTGGGACGCAACGTCATCCACGGCTCCGACCACGAGGACCCCGGCGCCAACGAGCGGGAGATCGCCCTCTTCTTCGACGACGATGAGTTGGTCGAGTGGGAACAGGTCGACGAGACCTGGCTCTACGAGTAGTTCCAGCGCCACCCCACTCACCACCGCCAAGTGCCCTCGAGCACCGCCTGTCGCCGTGCCGTCGGCCGCGTTCGCAGTACGCGCGGTCACGCCAGACAGGACGGTCGTTTGCCCCCGACGCCAGCCTGATATACCCCGCTACTGTAATACCGCTGTGACGTGATATATGATGACATTGGACAACCGGACCTGCCTCGTCACGGGCTCATCGAAGGGGATCGGTCGCGGGATCGCCGAGGAACTCGGTCGCAACGGCGCGAACGTCGTCGTCAATTACCGCTCCTCGGAGGACGCCGCCTACGAGGTGCGGGATTTCATCGACGCGGAGGGGGGTGAGGCCGTCGTCGCCCAGGCCGACGTCTCCAACCTCGGGGAGGTCCAGGAGATGTACCAGTCGGTCCACGACGCTTTCGGCGCGATCGACGTCCTGGTGAACAACGCGGGGATCACCGTCGACAAGAAGTTCGAGAACATGACCCGGGAGGACTGGGACCGGGTGATGGAGGTGAACCTCGGCGGGGTGTTCAACTGCACGAAGACCTGCTTCGAGGACATCCGCAACGCAAACGAGGGGCGGCTGATCAACATCTCGAGCGTCGTCGGCCAGCAGGGCAACTACGGCCAGGCCAACTACGCGACCACCAAGTCCGGGCTGTTCGGGTTCACCCGCACCATCGCCCTGGAGCTCGCCCGGGAGGGGTCGACCGCCAACTGCGTCGCGCCGGGCTTCGTCAAGACTGACATGCTCGCTGACGTCCCGGAGCGGGTCAAGGAGGGGATCCTCGAGCGGATCCCGCTGGACCGCTTCGCCGAGGTCGAGGATATCGTCGGGATGGTCCGCTTTCTGGCCAGCGAGGAGTCCAGCTACATGACCGGGCAGGTGCTCGGTGTCAACGGGGGGATGGAGTGGTGACCGCGCCGCGTGTCGCCGGGGTCGGGATGACCGCGTTCGGCAAGTCCCCCGAGCGCACGGGTCGCGAGCTGTTCGCCGAGGCCGCGCGGAAGGCCTACGACGATGCGGGGCTGGGGCCGGACGCGGTCGACGAAGTGTTCTACGGCAACTTCATGGGACAGCACGCCGAACAACAGGGTCACTCCGGGCCCCTGGCCGCGGACAGTGCGGGCGTGACCGCGCCCGCGACCCGGATCGAGAGCGCCTGTGCCTCCTCGGGCGCCGCAGTCCGGCTGGGCGTCGAGCGGCTCCGCAGCGGCGCCGCCGACTGCGTGCTCGTCGGCGGCGGCGAGCGGATGACCAACCTCTCGACGGCCGAGGGGACCGCGGGGCTGGCGAGCGCCGCGGACGCCCTCTGGGAGATCAAGGCCGGCGTCACCTTCCCCGGAGCATACTCGCTGATGGCCAATCGCTACTTCCACGAGCACGGCGGCGACCGGGAGGACCTGGCGGCAGTCGCGGTCAAGAACCACCGCCACGCCGCCGAGAACCCGCTGGCGCAGTTCCAGCGGGAGATCACCGTCGAGGACGTCCTCACAGCGCCCACAGTCTGCTCGCCCTTCGGCCTCTATGACTGTTCACCGATGTCAGACGGCGGCAGTGCTGCCCTGCTGGTCAGCGAGGAATTCGCCGACGAACACGGCCTCGACCCCGAGGTCGCCATTACGGGCACCGGCCAGGGCGGCGACCGGATGGCCCTGCACGACCGGGTCTCGATGACCCGCACTCCCGCGGCCGAGCGAGCCGCCGAGGCCGCCTACGCCGACGCCGGCGTCGGCCCCGAGGACATCGACGTCGCGGAGGTCCACGACTGCTTCACCATCGCCGAGGTGCTCGCGCTGGAGGCGCTTGGCTTCTACGAGGCCGGCGAGGCCATCAGCGCCGCAACCGACGGCGAGACCGGCACGGACGGTGACCTGCCGGTCAATCTCTCGGGTGGACTCAAGGCCAAGGGCCACCCCGTCGGCGCGACCGGCGGCGCCCAGGTCTCGGAGCTGACGAAGCTGCTCCGCGGGGACCACGTCAACAGCGACGCCGTCCCCGACGCGGAGGTGGGACTGACCCACAACGCCGGCGGCACAGTAGCGAGCTGTGTTGTGAATGTTCTGGAGGTGGTTGCATGAGCCGCGGGACGCGACCGACGGGAGCGTCCCGGGACGGCGAGCGAGTGCAACGGCGCCGGAGCTGTGCTCCGGAGGTGGTTGCATGAGCGACGACGGGCCACGGGACGGAGGCTACGACGACTTCCTCGACGCCGTCGAGGCCGGTGAGCCCTACTACCTGGAGAGTCCGAGCGGCAACGGCTGGCTCCCCCCGCGTGAGTTCGACCCCGAGACCGGCGAGCGGGAGTTGACCGAGGAGCCCCTGCCCGAGACCGGGGAGGTGCTCACCAAGACGGTCGTCAACGTCGCCGGCCCCTCGTTCGCCGACGACGCTCCCTACGTCGTCGCGGTCGCGCAGTTCGGCCCGGTGCGGCTGACCGGCCAGCTCCGCGTCGAGGGACAGAAACGCGGCGTGGGTCCGGAGGAAGTCGACATCGGCCAGGACGTCGAGATCGACGTCGAGCACAACGAGACCGAGGGCGAACGGGTGATCGTCCTCGAACCGGTCTGACGGCCAGCCCGGTCCGACGGGCGGCGCGCGCCCGCTGCCAGCTCGGGGCGGCGCTCGGCACCCGTCGACGGCAGAGCAGTCAGTCGTCCGCGTTGGCGGCCGGGGCCTCGACGTCTATCCCGCCGGCGTCGAGTTCCGCCTCCACCTCGCGGGCGGCCTGGACCATGTTCTCCATCTTCCGATACGCGACCCCGCGGGGCAGCAGCTTCAGCCCACAGTCCGGCGAGATGGTCAGCCGCTCGGGCGGGACGACCTTCAGTCCCTGCTTGATGTTGTCCTTGATCTCCGCGACGGATTCGACCTCGGCGGTGTGGTTGTCGACGACACCGAGCGCCAGGTCCAGCGTGAACGCGGGGTCGGTGAAAACGTCGATCTGCGCGAAGTCGTCGTTGGTGAGTTCGAGGTCGAGCTCGTCGACGGGGAAGTCGAGCGCCTCGGGGTAGATCCGGGAGTAGTCGCCATAGCAGACGTGCAGCCCGACCCGGACGTCGTCGGGGACGTCGGCGACGATGTGCTCCAGGGCCTCGCCGACCAGCGCGTGGTCGTCGGGCGTGGTCGCGAGGGCGGGTTCGTCGATCTGGATGTAGCGGGCGCCGGCCTCGACGAGCGCGTCGACCTCCTCGTTGACCAGGTCCGCCAGATCCAGTGCCAGCTCGCGCTCGGTATCGTAGGCCTCGTTGAAGGACCAGGAGGCCAGCGTGTACGGACCTGTGATGGGAACCTTGACGGGACTGTCGGCAACCGACGAGGTGAACTCGTACTCGGAGACGAGCCACTCCCGGTCGCGTTCGAGTTCGCTGACCACCGATGGCTTGTCGAAGTAGTTGTGCCCCCACACCTTCACCCGGCCGTTGAACTCGTAGCCGTCGATCCGGTGGGCGAAGTACTCGACCATCTCGTTGCGCCGCATCTCGCCGTCCGTGACGACGTCCAGCCCGGCACGCTCGTGTTCCTCGGTGATGAGCCGGGCGGCGTCGTCTTTCGCTTCCTCCCAGTGCTCGTCGGTGAACTCCGCCTCGTCGTCCTCGTGGAGTTCGCGGACACGGTCGAGCCACTTGGGCTTCTTGTAGCTGCCGACGACCGTCGTCAGCAGGAAGTGGTCGTTGGGGTGGTCGGCGGGCCGGAACTGCTCGCGATTGTCGCTCATGCGAACACCACCTCCGTAGTGTGGGGATGAGGGCAGCAGTCCCAGCCCGTGCAGCGGAGCGAACCGGACCGTCTGTCGGAAGTCATGCGGTCACCTCCGGCCCCGCGGCCGCAGCCTCGGCCAGTGCGTCGAGCTTGGCCTCGAACTTGTTGACCGGGAGGTAGAACAGCTCGGTGTTGGCGGCCGCGTAGACAGTCCCGAAGTCCTCGTTCGGCGCCCGCTCCTCGAACCACTCGATGCGCTCCCGGACGGTGTCAGGGCTCTCGACCAGCGTGTTCTGGCCGTCGACGAGTCCGAGTGCGACGTCGTCGGTGGTGCCGTACTCCTGGACGTTGTAGAGGTTGTCGTCGGGCTCGCTCACGAGGTCGTAGCCCAGCGCGTCGATGTCGGCGTCGAGGACGTGGGCGTGAGCCTTCTCGGTCAACGCCCCCCAGTAGGGGTAGAGGACGACCTCGGCGTCGGCCGCGCTCGCGACGGTGTCGATGGCCTCGCTCACGCGCTCGCCGGCCTCGCCCGGCGGCTCCGTAACGAGGGAGGGCGCGAGCAGAAAGAGTGTCTCCATCGGCGGACACTCCCGGACCTCCGCAGCAAGGAAATCCGCCATGGCTGCCAGAAAGTCCGCCTCGTCGCCGTAGTGCTCGTCGGTGGCGAGGTCGGCGAGCGAGTACGGGTCGGGCAGGACGCCCTGGAGTCGCTCGCCGGCGACGTCGACCGCGTCGAGTTCGGCGGCCACGTCGCCGGTCGCGGAGAGGCCGCCGGTGACGACCGGCTCGCGGTAGAAGTTGTTGTTGTCGTAGTAGCGGACGATCCCCCGCGTCTCGACAGCGTCGGCGACCGCAAGCGGGTGGGTGAGCATGTCGTCCCATCGCAGCTGTCCCTCGACAACCCGGTCGAGCCCCGCCTCCTGCTGGCGTTCGACGACCTCCGCGCGGGCCCGGTCGTAGGCCGCCGCGAGGTCCTCGCCCTCGTCGCCGGTGATCAGATCCTCCTTCTGACGGCCCTTCAGACCCGCCAGTTCGTCTTTCGCCCAGTCGGGCAGCGGATACAGCCCGGGAGTGGTCGCAACCACGCGTGACATTGCGCCCGGATACGCCAGCAGGTCGTTTAGTACTTCTGAATCCCCAGTTCGAGCACCACGAGCTCCTCGAACGGATATGATTCCGAGCGCGCGCGCTCGGCGGCGAGGCCAGCATCAGCCGCCCGCTCGCGGACCGCGTCCAGGCCGGTCAGCGTCGAGACCAGCAGGTAGGCGACCCCCTCGGGCGCGAGTACCCGGCGCACGGAGTCGAGAAATGGGTCGACGACCGCGCGGCCGTCCTCGCCGCCCGACAGCGCCCGCTCCATGGGGTCGTCCCACTCCAGGTCCGGCGGCGTCGGCAGGTAGGGAGGGTTGAACAGGACGGCGTCAAACGTGCCGTCGGGGAAGGGGTCAACGAGGTTGGCCCGGACGACGGCCACGCCCGCCTCGCGGGCCTGCCGGCAGGCCTCACTGGTGATGTCAGTGCCGACGACACGGGCGCCGGTCTCCCCGGCCACCTGTCGGGCGACGTACCCCGAACCGACGCCGACCTCACAGACCAGCCCGCCGTCGATGCGGTCGACGGCCACCTCCGCGAGCAGCCGGGAGTCCTCTGCGGGCTGGTAGACCGTGTCGAGGTCGCGGCTGTCGGCCAGCCGGGGGCGGCCGTTTCCCGAGCCGTCGGCGTCGTCACCGTCAGTCACGACGGGTCACCGACCTCCCAGGCCAGCGTGGCCAGGTCCGCGAACGCTTCCGGCGGGAGGTCGCCGGCGCGGGCGCCCATGACCTCCTCGTCGGCGGCCGCGACAACGGCGTCGGGGTCGCCCAGCCCCGAGATGTGGGCCGTGTTGCGGACGGCGTTGCGCATGGTCTTGCGGCGCTGGGTGAACACCGCCTTGAGAAACCGCAGGAAGAACTCGCTACTCGGTACCTCGTAGTCGGGGTCGCGGGGTGTCGTCCGCACGACGGCGCTCTCGACGGCTGGCTGCGGGTCGAACGCCTCGGGAGGGATGGTCTCGACGACTTCCACGTCGGCGTAGTGGTTTGCCGCCACCGAGAGCCGGCCGTACTCGTCGTCCCCGGGGCCGGCGGCCATCCGCTCGGCGAACTCCAGCTGGAAGGTGAGCACGAGCGGGCGGCCCAGCGGGAGCAGCCGGAAGGCGAGTTCGCTGGAGGGGCCGTAGGGGAGATTCGAGACCGAGGCGTCGAAGTCCGGCAGGTCGACCTCGAGGGCGTCACCCTCGAGAACGGTCAGCCGGCCCCCGGCGACCGCGTCGTCGAACTCCTCGCGCAGGAAGGCCGCGAGGTCGGGGTCGCGCTCGACCGCCGTGACGCGCCCGACTGCGAGCAGCCGGTCGGTCAGTGCCCCCGTCCCCGCCCCGACTTCGAGGACGTGGTCGGGCGCAGTCTCGAGGTAGCCCGGCAGCCGGTCGAGCACGCGGTCGTCGACCAGGAAGTGCTGGTCCTTCCGGGGGTCACCGTGAACGCCCGCTCGCGCCCGGAGGGCGTCGGGGTCACGGAACCGCTCGCCGCCGGGAGCGGACCCCCCGCCCCCGTCCTCGCCGGTCATCCGGACGTCCCCGCCGTGGTCGTCACCGCGGTCATTCGGCCTGGTCGTCCTCGCGGCGGGCGAAAGTGCGGTACTTGAGGTCGTCCCCGCGGATCTCCTCGAGGATCCGCTCGACGAGCACCTCGTCGGGGCCGTGGAGGCCGCTGACACGGGACTCGAGGTCCTCGAAGCCCTCGAAGGGGCGGCGCTTGCGCTCGTCGAGGATGGCGTTGCGGAGCTTCTTCCCGATGCCGGGCAGGAGATTGAGCTGGTGGAGCCGGAGCGTGATCGGCTGGGCCTCGTTGTAAAAGTCGACAAACCGGTCTTCCTCCGCGGCGACGAGTTCCTCGACCGCGTAGTCCAGTTCCGACTGTGCACCCCCCGTGATGTCCTCGTAGTCGACCTCGTGGAACCGCTCGGCGCCGGCTGCGTCGTCGAGAGCGACCCGGTCGCCGATGGTGAAGTCGGGGTCGTCGACGACGACCTCGTACAGCCGGAAGTCCTCGACGTCGAGCGCGTAGACGAGGGGCTGTTTCTGGTACTGCGGCCGGTCGTCCTCGGTGCGCCCGTGTGGCAGGTAGTCGAGGACCACCGCCTCGTGCCCCTCGGTGGCCTCGCGCTCGTCGGTCATGCCTGTGAGGTAGGGGAACAGGTTACTTAAACCCCTGCAGCCGGCCGGGTTCCGGCGGACTTCTCGACGGCGGGAGCGTCAGGCGTACTGCCTGACGACGTTGAGGATCTCGTCGAGTTCCTCGCCCGACAGCGAGAACCGCTCCTGGGCGTAGACCGCACGGAGCTCGTCCCGGTCGCGGGGCTTGAGGTCGACGATCTTGTGGGCGGTCGCCTCGTCGACTTTCTCCAGTTCCAGGAGGTCGTCGACGAACTGGCGAGCCTCGTCGGGGTCCAGCACGGCAAACCGGTTGACGTGCTCGACGGCCCGGGCGAGTTCGTAGCGCATCTCCCGCTCCTCGTCGGCGGCCCGCTCGGTCTCCAGTCCCTCAAGGATCGCTTTGGTCTCCGCGATAGTGAGATACTCCTCGTTTACTTTGTCCTTGAAGATAGTCATGGCCCTCTGTACAGCCCTGCGTGTTGTAAAGCTCTCGATACACGCTGCGGTGGCCGGGTGGCTGGAGCGGTCCGAGCGGTTCGAGGGGTGCCAGTGGGTCTGAGGACGACCAGCCACGACCCTGACGGCTGCCAGCCACGGTTCGCACGTCTCGGCGTCGTTCCAAAACAATCAGGTAAGACGGCGGTGAATGGGGGCGTATGCCCGGAGGAACAGACCAGACTCTGCGACCGTTCCTGTGGCGTGCGGCACGGATGTATCCCGACACGGAGGTCGTCTCCCGCACCCACGAGGGGGTCGAGCGGTACACCTACGCCGAGTACAGCGACCGGACGGCACAGCTCGCCCACGCGATGGACGGGACTGGCGTCCCGGCGGGCGAGCGGGTGGGGACGTTCTGCTGGAACCACCACCGGCACTTCGAGACCTACTTCGCCATCCCGACGACGGGCCGGCAGCTCCACACCATCAACCCGCTCCTGCCCGACGAGCACATCCAGTACATCGTCAAGAACGCGAGCGACCGGATCATCTTCCTCGACCCCTCGCTGGCCGAGAAGCTAGCCGGGGCCTACGACGAGGAGGCCTTCGAGACTGTCGAGCAGTTCGTCGTGATGGGCTCGGAAGTCCCTGACGTGGACCTCGACGCCGTCGACTACGAGTCCTTTATCGACGGCCACGACACGAGCTACGACTGGCCGACCGTCGACGAGGAGACCCCCGCGGGGATGTGTTACACCTCGGGGACGACGGGCAAGCCCAAGGGCGTCGAGTACACCCAGAAGATGCTCTGGAGCCACACGATGGCGACGATGAGTCCCCAGGGGCTCGGCATCAGCGACGACGACGTCGTCATGCCCGTGGTACCGATGTTCCACGTCAACGCCTGGGGGATGCCCTTCACCACGACGGCGGCGGGCGCGAAACACGTCTACCCCGGGCCCTCCCCGGAGCCGGAACATCTCGCCCGGCTGATCGAGCAAGAGGACGTGACCGTCACCGCCGGCGTCCCGACGGTCTGGCTGGGCCTCCAGGAGTACATCCAGGCGGGCAACGACGTCGACCTCTCCTCGCTGGAGTCGGTGATCATCGGCGGCTCGGCCGCCCCGAAAGCGATGATCGAGTGGTTCGACGACCGCGGCGTCACGGTCGACCACGCCTGGGGGATGACCGAGATGAGCCCGATCGGGAGCGTCTCACATCTCAAAAGCGGGCTCGCCGAGGACCTCTCCTACGAGGAGCAGATCGACAAGCGCGCAAAGCAGGGGCTGATGGTCCCCGGCCTGGAGTTCAAGGTCATCGACGACGAGGGCGAGGAGGTACCCTGGAACGGCGAGGACTTCGGCGAACTCCACATCCGCGGCCCCTGGATCACTACGGAGTACTTCAAGCGCCCCGAGGCGAACGAGGAGGACTTCGAGGACGACGAGGGCGGCCGGTGGCTCAAGACCGGTGACGTCGTCACCGTCGACGAGGACGGCTACATCAAGATCGTCGACCGCGCGAAAGACGTGATCAAGTCCGGCGGGGAGTGGATCTCCAGCGTCGAACTCGAGAACGCCATCATGGCCCACGATGACGTGACCGAGGCCGCCGTCGTCGGGGTCCCCCACGAGCGCTGGCAGGAGCGACCCGTCGCCTTCGTCGTCCCGGCCGAGGGCGTCGACCCCGACGACCTGGAGGCGGAAGTCATGGAGATGCTCGGCGAGGAGTACCCCAAGTGGTGGCTCCCCGACGACCTGATCCAGATCGACGAGGTGCCCAAGACCGCGACCGGGAAGTTCTCGAAGAAGGACCTCCGCGAGGAGTACGCCGACGAGTCACTCGTCGAGGGACAGGTGCCGGAAGAGGCAGCCCCGGACGACGACTGAGTCGCCCCCGTCGACTTCTGCGGAGCGAACAGCGAAAACCAGCAGTTACTCGGCGGCGACGAGGTGAGCGGGCCGGGAGATGACCGTCTTCTCCTTGCCGCCGTCGACGATCTCGACCTTGTAGGCCTCGCCCTGCTGGCCCACGACGGTGCCGGTCTGGCCGGCGAATCGGGGGTGGTACTGGCCCTCCTGGATGCTCGGGTCGAGCTTGAGGTGGACCGTGTCGCCGGTCTCGAACCGTTCGGTGGTCTGCTGGGGCGGGGACATCCCCCGCTCGCGGGCGTCGTTTTTCAGCTTGTTCCGCGTTCCCTGGCGTGGTCCGTTGGAGTCAGGCATTGCCGTGGATTGCGCGGTCGAACAGATAAAGGGAGCGTTCCGCGGTTACGGCAGCGGGGTGACAGCAGTTTCGGGACAGCGTTCCGCGATTACAGCCGACCCACGTCGCCGACCTCGACGCTCTCGACGTCCTCGACCTCGGCGAAGGCTTCCTCGACGGCCTCCGTGCCGCCGGCATCGTCGGGGACGATCACCGTCGGGAGCAGGGCGACCAGCCCGAAGGCGACGTCGTCGCGCTTGAATCCCTGGATCTGGGCGCCCTCGGGCAGCGCGGCTTCCAGACGCTCCTGGAGCGCGTCGAGGTCGACCTCCGGGCTCTCCGGCATGACCTTGATCTGGGCTGCGACCTTCCCCATGGTTACGGCCCCGTGAACCCGCAGTCAGGACACTCGTAGAGGTTGCTCTGCTTGCGACACTTGGCACACCGGTAGATCTGGTGGCCACACTCCGGGCACGCGAAGGCCGCCGCGTTCGTCCCGGCGATGTTGATGCCACAGGAAATGCACTTCTGCGTGCGTTTCCCCTCGCTTTGGCTCATACCCTCCTTACGGCGTCGCCGGCTTTTAACCGTTGTTATACGGAGGGACGCTCCTCCGTTCTCCGAGCGCCGACGCCGCTAGCGTGTCGACGGAACGGTTTAGTGGGTATCGCGAGTGACCCCGAGTGTGGTATGACACGACGTGACATTACCCGCCGCGAGATAGCGGAGGGACTCCACCTGCTACAGGGCTGTGTCGTCCCCGAGGAGGTCCAGGCCCGGCTGGACGAGATGGACGAGCCGCCGCCGTGGTACGACCCGACCGGCGAGGTGCACGCGCAGTTCAACGCGTACCTGTTCGCGGGCGAGGAGACACTGCTGTTCGACACCCTGCCGCCGAACATGCGCGGGGACGTCCTCGATGCACTGGACGCGGTCCTCGACGGTCGGGACCTCGATTACCTGGTCGTCTCGCACCCGGAGGCACCACACGGCGGGAACGCGGGAGCCATCCTCGAGGCGTACCCGGGCACAGAGCTGCTGGTTCCCGAGACGGACGAACTCCACGACCTCGCGCTGGGGTCGGCCGTCGAGGAACACACGGACGTAACCGACGGCGACGAACTCGACCTCGGCAGCCACGCCGTCGAGTTCTGCCGGCCCCCGATGTTCGACCTCGCGGCAACGACCTGGATGTACGAGCGGGAGACGGGGGCGCTCTTTACCGTCGACGCCTACGGCAACGCCCACGCGGCGGCTGCAGGCGAGTGTGGCCGGTTCGTCGACGAGCTGACCGACGACCCGGAGGCGTTCACGACCCAGCGGTGGCTGGGCTTTCACAGCCACACGTTCCCGTGGTTCGCGTACGTCGAGCCCGGGCGGCTGGCCGCCGAGATCGAGGCGCTGGTCGACCGGTTCGAGCCGGACCTGGTCGCGCCGGCCCACGGCGCGCCGATCCGAGCGGACGCCGTCGGCTACCTCCGGCGGCTGGTGCCGGTCATCGAGCAGATCAGCGACCTCGGGCTGGGACAGGACATCCGGGTCACGGAGCTGGCATGAGCGTCCAGCTTACCGAGGATGTCCACTGGGTCGGCACCTGCGAGGACGCCGACCCGGGTCGGCATGTCCACGTCTCGGTGTACCTCATCGACGCGGGCGACGAGTGGGTGCTGGTCGACGCCGGCCCGCCCCACGAGACGGACATCGGCGACGAGGTCGACCGGCTCACCGGCGGCCAGGGAGTCGACACGCTCCTCCTGACGCACACGAACATGCCCCACACCGGCCACGTCCACGAGTACGCCGACCGCGGGGCGCGGGTGCTCTCGGCGACGGACATCCCGGAGGAGTTCGGCGGCTACGGCGAACTCTGGAGCCGGGACGAGACGGTCGAACTCGCCGGCCGGGAGTTCAGCTTCCCGAAGCCGCCGATGACCGACCACGTCTACAGCCTCTGGCTCTACGACCACGACTCCGGCGTGCTGTTCTCCTCGGAGGCACTGGGCAACTACCACTCCCCGGGTCGGTGCGAGTCGGTCTGGGACGACCCGGGCGGCGAGGTATCCCGGGCGGACATCGGGGCCTACGTCCGCGACCGGCTTCCGTGGGTCCGCTACGTCGTCCCGGGGAAGCTCGAATCGACCCTCCGGGAGCGGCTCGGCGGGTACGACGTCTCCTACGTCGCCCCGGGCCACGGCACCCCGGTCGCCGGCGACCACCTCGACGCCTACCTCGACCGGCTGCTGGACGTCGTCGAGGAGGTGGCAGAGGAGTGGACGGAGCCGGCAGGTGCCGGCCGGCAGTGACCGCAGCGACAGTCAGCTCCCGGGGAGGATATCCCCCAGCGCCGCCCCGATGCTCATCGGGAGCCAGGCGACGACGACGTTGGCGAGCGCGAGGACGGGCTCCGCCCAGTCGACACGGCCCCACCCGGTCAGCAAGACGACCGCCATCAGAAACGAGACCGCCGCCACGCCGAGCAGGCGCCGGGGGATGAACCCGAGAAACGGGCGGTGGATCCGGATGTCCTGGAAGTCCGCGACGTAGAGGATCCCGACCAAGAGCCCGAGAGTGAAGACGACGGTCCCCGCGAACAGGGGCGGCCGGGCGGCCAGGAATTCGCCGACCTCGCCGGTCCCGCCCTCGACGGCCATCGGGATACCGAAGAGGAGGCTCCCGAGCAGCCCCTCCGCGAGGTCGGCCCGGTCGTAGCCCCAGATGATGCGCCCGAAGGTCCCTCCCGACTGGCTCGCCTCCGCCGCGGCCCGCATCGTCTCCTGGATCTGTTCGCGGGCGGCGTCGGACTGCACGAGCCCCTCCAGTTCCTCTAGTTCGTCGAACAGGTCTGCCAGGTCGGGCTCGCCCTCGCCGTCCGCCACACCCCTCGCGTCCGGGTCCTCGGCTGGGCTCATGTGGATGCGTCCACGGCGGTCCCGGGTAAGTGTTGACCTCAGCCGGCGCCGAAGGGACTTAGGCGTGGCCGCCGTTTCGTCGGTATGGCCCTGGACGTCGCGACCCCCGACCCGCCGGAACTGGAGGCGATGGACCCCAACGAGTACGAGGACGCGGAGGTAGTCGGCGACACCGACTACCGCCGCGAGGAGATCGAGTCGTTCCTCCGCGATGGAGCGTGGGAGCAGGCGTTCACCGAGTGGGCCGCCGGCGCGGGCATGACCGAGGCGGACTTCGCGGTCGTGCGCGACCTGGAGCTGCTCGAACGGTTCGATTTCTTCTGGGATTCCCACGCCGACCGCGTCGGCTACCACGCGCCCGGGCTGCCCGAAGACTGGAAAGAACGGGAGATCCACCCCGACATCGACTCCTGGGGGACCGTCTCGGCGATCAACGCCGGGCTGACCGAGCTCGGGCAGGTGGTGTGTGACGTGCTCAAAGAGGAGTACATCGACTGGGAGACCGACTACGAGGCCCCCGACGACCTGCCCGACTTCTGAATCTGTCGGGGAACACGAACCCGTGGGGCCCGCCCTCGGACCGGCCCGAAAGGGGTTTCCCGCGGGACCGCCGTGTCCGGGGTATGAGCCTCGAGGAACTGACCGGGGATATCGAGTCGACCTACGGCGACCTCGGCGAGGAGCTACCGGTTGACCTGGACCGCGAGACCCGCAACGAGCTGGCGATGCTCGTCGCCGCCATGGAGCCCGACGACCCCGACGAGCTGGTCCGGCGGGCAGTCCACATGCTCTTCCAGACCGCCGTCGAGACCGGGACGCTCGATTTCCACCTCCGGAGCGGCTACGACATCACCTACGACGAGTATCTGTCCGGGATGACCTTCGACGAGATGGGGGCGAGTTTCCCCCAGCAACAGCAAAACGACGACCGCCGCTACCAGTTCTGAGTTCACAGCCCGCGCCACACCCGTATTCGCGGGCGACCTCGACGGGGTTGACGGCCCGCAGCCGTTCACGCGGCCGCCCCGAGCACGCTGAGCCAGAAGCCCGTCCCAAAGAGGCCGGCGATGGCCTTGCCGATGAAGGTCCGGCCGTTGATCAGGGCGTCGAAGAACATGCCGCCCTGTCCGGCCTCGAACAGGCGCAGCGTGAACTCGACCTCGTTGGCGAGCACGCCGAGGTTGAGGGCGACGTCGACCAGCGAGAGCGGTCCGAGCAGAAAGTCGACGAGCAACTGTTCGACTCCCATGGCGGCGAGCGCGCCCGGGTGGCAGATGTATCCACCGGTTTCGGAGTTCAGGAGCGGGGGGATTCCCGCCTACTCCAATCGGTGGCCGTCCCGCGGGCAGTACTCGTGGCGGCGGTCGGTCGTCCGGTAGTCACAGACCGGACACTGCCGCACCGTCGGGTCCTCGCCACGCTCGCTTCGGTCGCGCCAGTCCCGGAACAGGAACGGGACGAAGGGAACGACGAAAAACAGGAGGAGCGTGTCGAAGGCGACCCACGCGAGGACGCTGACGAGCAGGCTCGCGACGACCCCGACGGCAGCGATGAGCAGTCTGCTGTCCATTCTCCACGGGGAGAGTAAGCCGGGGTGGGTAGCGCCGTCCCTACAGCTCGACGTACTGGTCTTCCCACTCGCGGCGGGCCTCGATCTCGCGGGTCCCACGGCGAGTCAGGCTGTAGAAGTTGGTCCGGCGGTCGCGCTGGCCCTTCTCGACGAGCCCTTTGTCCACCAGCGTGTCGAGGTTGGGATAGAGCCGGCCGTGGTGGATCTCCTTCTCGTAGTACTCCTCGAGTTCGTCCTTGATCGCCAGCCCGTGGGGCTCCTCCTTTCCCGCGATAACGTACAGGAGGTCGCGCTGGAAGCCTGTCAGGTCGTACATCAGTGAACTCTGGATACACATATGTGTCTGATTATATTAAATATGGTGTTTCAAATACGTAACCTGGCCGTCATCGACACTCACCGGACGCGAGTGGGGTGTCCGGTGGGGGGTCCGTCGAAGGTGTCCCCCATGAGCGCTCTGTGTGCCGAATACGCCGGAGTAGGGAGACGGTCGGGCACGCCGGGGAGCAGCCGCCGGCGGCTACCGGCCGTGGTCCCTGTGTCGGGCAGATTATAGTAAAGGGCAAGCGTAGCCGGACGGACCGGTCAGAACGATTGACGGGTTGGGGCGGC
>JAZKSZ010000029.1:0-15975 GCA_036625795.1 Haloarculaceae archaeon | reverse complement strand
GCCCCCATGTCCGACTCTGACTCCGAGACGATACGCGCAGTCGAGGTTCCGGCTCCTGGCGAGCCCTTCGAAGTCGTCGAGCGCGACCTGCCCGAGCCCGGGCGCGGCGAGGTCCGGGTCACCGTCGAGGCCTGTGGTGTCTGTCACAGCGACGCCAACGCCGTCGAGGGAACCCACCCGGACCTCTCGTATCCCCGAGTCCCCGGCCACGAGATCGTCGGCCGGGTCGAGGCCGTCGGCCCCGGTGTCGACGCCTGGAGCGCGGGCGACCGGGTCGGCGCGGGCTGGCACGCCGGCCACTGTTTCACCTGCGAGCCCTGCCGGCGGGGCGAGTTCCAGCAGTGTGAACGCGCCGACATCCACGGCGTGACCGTCGACGGCGGCTACGCCGAGGCGACGCTGGTCAACGCCGAGGTGCTGGCGGCCGTTCCGGAGGAACTCGACGCCGCTGACGCCGCCCCGCTGCTATGTGCTGGCGTCACCACCTACAACGCCCTGCGACACACCGACGCCCGGCCCGGCGACCTCGTCGCGGTCCAGGGTGTCGGCGGGCTGGGGCACCTCGGGCTCCAGTACGCCCGTGCCGGCGGCTTCGAGACCGTGGCCGTCTCGACGAGCCCCGGCAAGGAGGCCGCCGCTCGCGAGTTCGGCGCCGACCACTTCGTCGACGCGAGCAGCGAGGACCCCGGGGAGGCCCTCCGGGAGCTTGGCGGCGCGGACGTCGTCCTCGCGACCGCGCCGAACGCCGACGCCATCGCCAGTGTCGTTCCGAGTCTCGAGACCGACGGGGAGGTGGCCGTCGTCGGCGTCCCGGACGAGCCCGTCGAGGTCCCCGCCGGGCACCTCGTCGGGAGCCGCAGCGCCGTCCGCGGGTGGGCCTCGGGCCACGGCCGCGACTCACAGGACGCCCTGGAGTTCAGCGCGCTGCGTGACATCACCCCCGAGGTCGAGCGGTTCCCGCTGGAGGAGGCCGCCGCTGCGTACGACCGGATGGACAGCGGCGACGTGCGCTTCCGCTCGGTGATCCTGCCCTGAGAACTGGGGGGTCCGCCCGGCCGGCTACACGAGTCCGTCCGCGGCGACGAGCGCGCCCGCGAGAAGCGCCAGGTGCAACAGCTTCAGTCCAGCGAGCGCCAGCCCGGAGCGGTCCATGTCCCGCTTTTCCGGTGGAGGGGGTATATCCACGGCGCCAGGTACACGCTGGCCGACCGACACGGCTCAGAACTCCTCGACGTGCGGGCGCAGGTCGAGTTCGAGCGTCCACGAGGAGCGGTCCTGCTCGACCAAGTGCCAGTAGGAGTCGGCGATGGCGTCGGGGTCGAGCAGCTCCTCGGGGTCGCCGCCGGCCTCGAGCGCCACCGGGGTGGCGATCCCGCCGTCGATGACGACGTGGGCGACGTGGATGCCTTCCGGACCGAGTTCGCGAGCCAGCGACTCGGCCATCCCGCGGACGGCGAACTTCGCGGCGCTGAAGCCCAGGGCGCCGTCCCGGCCGCGGACGGCGGAGGTCGCTCCGGTGAAGAGGACCGTCCCCCGGGTGCCCTCGGCCGGGCCCTCCGCGCCACCCCCATCCGTGTCGCGCATGTCCGCCAGCGCCTCCTGGGTGCAGTGGAGACTGCCGACGGGCCCGACCTCCAGACTCCGCCGGAAGTCCCCGGGGTCGATGTCGGCGCCGTCCCAGGTGGCGCCGCTGGCGTGGTTGACCAGCACGTCGACGGGACCGAGCGTCTCCCGGACGGTCGCGAAGGCCTCCGCGACGGCCTCGCGGTCGGTGATGTCCGCGGGTGCGGCGACGGCGGCGCCGGGGTACTCGGCCCCGATGTCGGAGGCGAGCCCCTCGACGAACGACGCGGTGCGGGCGAGCAGTCCGACGTCGCATCCCTCGGCGGCGAAGCGGCGCGCGAGCGACGCGCCAAGCCCCGGACCCACGCCGGCGATGACTGCTGTACGTGTCATGCAACCATGACGGTCTTCGGGGCTGAAAAGTGTGAGCCATTCCCGAACCACCAATCATTAAGATGGGGTATATCTTCAGTTGGGGTGTATGCCGGAATGCCAGAACTGCGGTGCCTTTGTAACCGCCGACTACGCACGTGTGTTCACACCGAACGGCGTCGACAAGCCGCGGGTCTGCCCTCAGTGTGAGGACAAGATCCGCGACGGGGCAGACGTCCGACAGGCCCGGTCGACGCGACGCGGCTAGGCTACTACCTCCTTCTGGCGGCCGACAGCAGCGACTCCGCATCGGCGAGTAGCCCCGCTGCGTCCTCCTCCGTGCGTGCCTCCGCTGTCAGGCGAACGAGCGGCTGTGTGCCGCTCGCCCGGACCAGAAACCAGCCCCCCTCGCGCTCGACGCGCACGCCGTCGAGCGTCGACACCGCTTCCTCGTCTTCCTCCCGCTGGACCTGCTCCCGGACCCGGTCCATCACCGGCTCCTTGTCCTCGACCTCGACCGACTCGCGCCGGATCGGGTACGTCTCGACGGCCGCAGCGCGCTCGGCAAGCGGCCGCTCGGCGGCCAGTTCGACCAGCTTGCAGGCCGCCAGCGGGCCGTCGGGACACAGCGTCTCCTCGGGCCAGACCCAGGCGCCGCTGGGCTCGCCGCCGAAGGCCACGCCGGGCTCGCTCGCTGCCGCCGCGACGTGGACATCGCCGACCGGCGTCCGCGTGACCCCGACGTCGGCCCCGGCGAGGTGGTCCGCCACCGCCAGGCTCGTGTCGACGGGGACGGCGACCGTCTCGCCGGCCCCGGCGGCCGCCCGGGCGAGTATCGCCAGGAGGACGTCACCGGAGAGAAAGTCGCCGTCGGCAGTCACCGCCCGCATCCGGTCGGCGTCGCCGTCGTGGGCGATGCCCAGGTCCGCCTCCGAGTTGCGCACGAGAGTAGAAAGGGAGGTACAGTGCTCGGCGGTGGGCTCGCTCGGCCGGCCCGGGAAGGCACCGTCGGGCTGGGCGTGCAGCGTCTCTACCGCGCAGCCGAGGTCCTGGACCGCGCGAGCGGTGACCCCACCGGCGCCGTTGCCGACGTCCACGACGACGGAAAGGTCACGGACCGGATCGACCGCGTCGACGAGTGCCTCGCGGTGGCGCTCGGTCGCGTCCGCGCTCGTCCGGTCGCCGAGTTCGTCCCAGGCCGCGAGGTCGGGGTCGCCAGCGCGGACCCGCTCCGTGACCCGCTCGCGCATCGGCGCGTCGAAGGCCTGGCCGCTCGGCTGCCAGAGTTTGATCCCGTTGTCGGCCGGGGGGTTGTGCGAGGCCGTGACTGCCGCGCCGGCGTCGGCGCCCTCCCAGGCGACGGCCCGGGCGACCGTCGGTGTCGCCGCCAGCCCCAGGTCCACGACGTCCGTGCCGGACTCCCGCAGGCCCGCGGCCAGCGCGTCGGTGAGGAGGCGCCCGCTCTCGCGGGGGTCCCGGCCGACGACGACCCGGTCGGTCTCCGCACCCAGCGCCCGGCCGACAGCGAGTGCCAGCGCCGCGGTGACCTCCTCGCCGACCGGTCCGCGGATGCCGCTCGTCCCGAACATACCCGTCCGGTCGGGTGCCACCCCCTTCGGTATGTCGCCTCGACCCGCCACGGGAGCCAGAGAGCGACCAAGGCTGAAGTCACCCGGGAATATAGGGCACCCATGGGAACCATCTTCGTCGCGTACGGGGGTTCACTCGAGGAGCGAACCACCGTGCTGGAGTTCGCGGCCGAGCGCGCAGCCGCCAGCGGCGACGGCCTGTTCGTCTATCACGTCCAGGAGGGCGACGAGTCGGACCCCGACCTCCGCGCGGAAGTCCAGGAGGTGGTCAAGCGGGTCGCACCCGGCGTCCCCCTCGAGGTCGACCGGAACGTCAGCGAAAGCTCCGAGAGCGGGAACGTCTCCAAGCAGAAGCGGCTCACCGACGCCATCGTGGAGGGCGGCCGGGAGTTCGAGTACGCCGTCATGGGCGAGGTCGAACACGGCACCATCGAGGGGGTCGTCCTCCCGAGCATGACCAAGGCCGTCCTCGATACCCACGAGATCCCGGTCCTGCTCGTGCCCGTCTAGCCCAGGTCGGCCCGCTCGAACCGCCAGTACCCCAGCGCCAGCGGCACCAGCGTCCAGAACGCCAGCACGGCGAGCATCGCGGCGTCGCTCAGGAAGACGCTGTCGCTGGCTCCCGGACCGCCGGGCAACAGCGACCCGACGACGCTGTCGTACAGCCGCCCGAAGGCACTCGAGGGTGGGAACGACTCGAGGAACAGAAACCAGTCGGGCTGGGCGCTGGCCTCGAAGGGGAGTTCGAGCAGGACCTGCACCGCGAGCAACAGCGGCGACCAGAGCACGACGGTCAACACGAAGAAGCCGACAGCGAGTGCGACCGCGCGGGCACGGCTCCCGACCGACGCGGAGACGCCGACTGCGATACCCACGAAGGAAACGCCGAGCAGGCAGGTCAGCGCGGCCGTCCCGAGCGCCACGTCCAGCGGGACCGTCCCGTAGACGGCGAGGCTGGCGACCATCCCGAGAGCGAACGCGAGCAGGATGCTCGCGACGACGAGGGCCGCGCGGGCGAGGAACTTCCCGAGGACGACGTCCCGGCGGGAGGGCGGGAGGCTCAGGAGGATCCGCAACGTCCCGGACTCGCGTTCGCCCGCCACCGAGAGGTAGGCGGCGACCAGCGCGACGATAGGGACGACGGTCCCCACCGCCTGCGTGGTCGCCTCGAACGCCAGCCGGGCCGAGAAGTTCCCAATGAGTCCCGGGACGGCGACGATCAGGACGACCAGGGCGGCGAGGACGCCGGCCACCCCCCAGACCAGGTAGGCCCGGGCGGCGTTCTCGAAATCCTTCCGGGCGACGGCGAGCCACCTCATCGTGACTCCCCCGTGTAGGCGGCGAACAGTTCCTCGAGGGAGGCCTCGCTGGTCGTGATGTCCTGGACTGTGGCGCCGTGCTCGCGGACCCGGTCGACGACCGCGATCTTCGCCGCGGGGTCCGTGCAGGTGGCGGTGACTGACGAGTCCCCGAAGGAGACCCCGGACACCCCCTCGAGTTCGGTCAGATGGAGCCCGGTCGGGAGGGCGTCGACCTCGAGGGTGATCGTGGCGGCGGTGCCGACCTCCGCCCGGAGGCCGTCGATGGTGTCGACGGCGACCAGCGAGCCGCCGTCGATGATCCCCACCCGGTCACAAACCGCCTGGACCTGGTCGAGGATGTGCGAGGAGAAAAAGACCGTCGCGCCGCGGTCGGCCTCCTCGCGGACGATGGCGCGCATCTCGCGGGCACCGTTGGGGTCGAGCCCGTTCGTCGGCTCGTCGAGCACGAGCAGGTCGGGCTCGCCGACCAGTGCCATCCCCAGCGCGAGGCGCTGGCGCATCCCCTGGGAGTAGCCGCCGGCCGTGCGTCGGCCGGCCTCGGGGGAGAGCCCGACCCGCTCCAGGACCGCGTCGGGGTCGTCGTCGGCGTCTTTCAGGTCGACCGCGAGGTCGATGTGCGCCCGCCCGGAGAGGCGGTCGTAGAGGTCGAACCCCTCCGGGAGGACGCCGATCCGCTCGCGGACCGCAGTGCTCTCCGCCTGGGCGTCCCGCCCCAGGACTGTGGCGGTGCCGGCGGTCGGTCGGACGAAATCCAGCAGGACGTTGATCGTCGTCGACTTGCCCGCGCCGTTGGGTCCGAGAAAGCCAAAGACCTCCCCCTCGTTCACCGCGAGGTCGAGGTCGTCGACGGCCGTCAGCCCGCCGAACCGTTTCGTGAGACTCTCCGTCCGTATCGCCGTCATGCGGGGACCATCTCGACCGCACACTCGGCCCGCGCAGGAATAAAAGGTCGCCAGCGGTCCCAGCCACGCGGAACGCGGCTCTCACCGGCTCGGTGCGCCAGGTCGGCCTCGCCCGGAACGGGCGGCAGCTCAGGCCTCGATCTCGACAGTCTCGGAGGACTGGACCCAGGCGTGTTCGTTGGTCCGGTCGTAGATGACCGTGTCGCCGTCGCGCGTCTCGGTGGACCCGTACTGCTTGTCCCCCTCGGTCGACTGCTTTGGTTCGCCGTTCATTTGGTATCTGTGGGCGTTGGTCGCCCTTCGATCCACTATTCCCGCTATTATTGCATAAATGTATCGTTTACTCCCGAATTTTGATCCATATTTGTTCTGTATCGGGCGCCAATTGAAACGCTCGACCAGCACCGTCGGTTCCGGACGACGGTCGCAGGAACCCGGCGGCCGTTTCACCACGGATTTGTACGACCCGGTTGTACGTCCAGTCATGCCACGGAAGGCAGCACCCCTCACGCCACCGGTCGTCTGCACCGTCGCCGGCAGCGACTCCGGCGGCGGTGCGGGGGTCCAGGCCGACCTCAAGACTATCGAGGCCGGCGGCGGGTTCGGCACCAGCGTCGTCACGAGCGTCACCGCACAGAACACGACCGGCGTCGAGAGTACCCACGTCCTCCCGGTCGCGGAGGTCGACGCCCAGGCAGCCGCGGTCTTCGAGGACTTCGACGTGGCTGCGGTCAAAACCGGGATGCTCGCTACCGCGCCCGTCGTGGAGCTCGTCACGGAGCGGGTCCGAGCGTTCGGCGGGCCGGCGGTCGTCGACCCGGTGATGGTCGCCGCGAGCGGCGACCGGCTGCTCGAACCCGAGGCCGAGGACGCCTACGAGGAACTCGTTGCGGAATCGGCACTCGTGACGCCCAACGTCGACGAGGCGGCAGTCCTGACCGGCCGCGAGGTGACCGACCCCGGAAGCGCCACCGCGGCCGGCGAGGCCCTGGTCGACATGGGCGCCGACGCCGCCCTCGTCAAGGGCGGCCACCTCGAAGGCGGGGACGTGGTCGACGTACTCGTCACCGGCGACACCGTGGAGACGCTCCGGCACTCCCGGGTCGACACGGCGGCCACCCACGGCTCCGGCTGCACGCTCTCCTCGGCCATTGCCACCCGCCTTGCCCACGGCGACGACCTGCCCGCGGCGGTCCGGAGCGGCATCGAACTGCTCGCCCGGGCGGTCCGGTACAACCTCGACGTCGGCGAGGGGCCGGGCGCGGTCCACCACACCGTCGCACTCCGGGACCGCGCGGCCCGCCAGCCGACCGCCGAGCGCGTCGAGTGGGTCCTCCGGGACTTCCGCGAGCGCGACGTCTCGCCGCTGGTTCCCGAAGTGGGCATGGACGTCGCCGGCGCGACCCCCTACGCCGAGACCGAGGGGGAGTGTGCGGCCGTCGAGGGGCGGCTCACGCGGACGCTCGACGGTGTCGCCTCCCCCCGCGGGGTCCGCTTCGGCGCGTCGACTCGCGTCGCCGGGGCGCTGCTCGCCGCCCGGGAGGCCGACGCCGACCTTCGCTTCGCTGCGAACTGCCGGTACGACAACGCCGTTGCGGCGGCGCTCGCTGACCTGGACGGGCCGGTCGTCGAGTACGACCGCGCAGAGTATGCCCACGGGGACAGGGACGGCAGCGACGGAGGTCGGGCCGGTCCGGCCGCCACCCGGCAGGGCGTCGAGGCTGCTGTCGCCGACCTCGACGGACCTCCCGTCGCGGCCGTGGGAACGGGCGGGGCGAAGGAACCGCTGGTCACGCTCTTCGCGCCGGACGCGGGGACGCTGGTCGACCGGGTTGCGACACTCCTCGAGGCCAGTTAGCGGTCGAGGGTGAGCGTGCGGGCCACCGCGAGGGCGACCGCCATGGCGACTCCGACAACCCCGAATCCGGGCGTGGCGCCCCCGGTCGTAGCGTCGTCACCGGTCCCGCCGGTTCCTCCACGTCCCCCGGCCGTCGTCTCGCCGTCGCCGCCGGTGACGGTCACTGACCGGTCGCCGGCAGTGATCCGGTGGCTGCCCTCCGGGACCTGGACGCGCACCGAGACGGCCCGTTCGCCGCCGGCGTTCAGGTGGAGCGTGCGGCGCTCGACGGCCGTCCCGTCGCGGGCGACGGTCAGGTTCGTTCGCCCGGGCCGGTCGGCGTCGTTGCGGACGGTCGCGGTCACGGTCACGGTTTCGCCGGGGTCGACCCGGTCGCGGTCGACAGCGAGCGCCGAGACCGTGAGCGTGGCCGGCCGCCGCACCTCGACGGTTCGGCGCGCGCCCCCGACTGCCAGCGTGTACGTGCCGGGCTCGCCGAAGGAGGCCGCGACCGGAACTGCGGCGGTCCCGTCGGGGTCGAGTTCCCCGGTCGCGTAGTCGACGACCCGGCCGTCCCGGGTCAGCGTCAGGTTGTACGCACCTGCGCGGCCGCCGACGTTCGCGACCGTCGCGTTCACCGCGAGTGATTCCCCGGTCACGACCCGGACCGGCCCGGGACCGGGGACGGTTTCGTTGCGGTACGGGCCGCGGACGGCGAGCCCGTCGATGGCGTACCGCATGCTCGCCGGGAGCGGGCCGAAGGCCTCGGCGTGCTCGGTGGCCGACCAGACCGCGGGCCGGTCGGTCGTCTCGGTGTACTGGCGGGCCCGCTCGGCCACGGCGTCGCCGGCGGTCTCGCGGACCAGCCGGAGGAACTCGCGGCCGGAGGTGGCTGTCGAGCGCTCGTTGAGCCGGCGGAACACCGCCTGGACGGTGCTCGAACTGTTCGTCGCGAGCCGGATTCGCCGGTCGAGGTCGCCGACGACGAGCGCGCCGACGTGGTAGTTCGCGGTCGACCACGTCGCCGGATTGGCGAGCACCGCCTCCGAGAAGCGGCTGTCGGTCCCCCGGCGGAGCAGGCCGGCGAACTCGCGGAAGCCGACCCGGTCCTGTCGGAGGGTCAGCTGGGCGGCGTAGTACTGGGCGGTCGCTTCGGCGAGCCAGGTCGTCTCCGCGGAGAGGTTGAACCGCTGGCGGGTGTGGACGTACTCGTGGAGCCAGGTGTTGTCGGGGGTGTCGACGCGCTCGTCGGCAGTTACGTAGAAATCGCGGTCGCCGCGCTGGAGGCCCTCGACCCCCCAGGCGACGGTCGTCGGGGCCGCGACCATCAGCACCTGCGGGTCGCGGTCGCCGACCCGCAGGGTATCCGAAGCGGCGGTCACGCTGTCGAAGACTTCGGCGCGGGCGGGTGCCAGGTCGGCAGCCTCGGGAACCACGAGCCGGAACCGCTGGCTGTGTGCCGACCGGGTGTACGCCTCGTGGGCGCCCAGAAAGACCATCGCCCGGCCGGCGACGCCGGGCCCGGCCGTGACGTTTCGCTGCTGGACAGTGATGTCGGCGTCACTGGAGTACGTGTATCCGAAGGGGACGCCGTCGTTTCGGGCGATCGCCCAGTCGCCGGTGTCGACGAAGACGAAGTCGCCGTCGCCGCCCTCGGGACCCCGCACGTCACGGGTCTCGTTGACCGGGACGGTGAACGTCAGCGACGGCCTCTCAGTCGTGCTGTCCCATTCGTAGCTGCGGCCGGCGCTGGGGGTGAACCCGTCTG
Source organism: Haloarculaceae archaeon (assembly GCA_036625795.1). GTDB lineage: Archaea > Halobacteriota > Halobacteria > Halobacteriales > Haloarculaceae > Salinirussus. The sequence continues at coordinate 6,622 of JAZKSZ010000029.1, read as the reverse complement.
TCCGGGGGTTCTCCGCGTCGGGCGGGAGCTGCGGGCGGACCTCCGAGACCGCCTCGGGGATGTCGAACTCCCACCGGATGTCGATGTGCCCCGGCCGGTCCGGCGTGAGCCGGAACTCCTGGGTGACGACGATGGTCTGGCTCGTGTCGTCCGTCTGGGGCTCACCGCCGGGGGCGGGAGCAGTTCCCGCCGCGGGGGCGACGGCCGCCCCGAGCGCGAGGACGACGACGAGCGCCGCGACGAGCGCGCGGACGGCCACCATGCGCCCGGGTACGGGGCCGGGAGCATAGGTCTACCGGCTGGGGGAGCGACCGCGACCGGGATGGCCGCGGCCGCCCCCGTTCGGCCACGGCTCCCCGGACCACTTCCACCCCGGACCCACAGCGTTTTAGCCGGCCAGGGTCCCAGGGGAGGGTATGACCGGGGAGGGTATCGTCGGGGAGTTCTTCTCGCTGAAGGAGGGGACCGACGCCGACCTGCTGGCGATGCAGTGTGGGGACTTCTACGAGTTCTTCGCCGAGGACGCCGAGACGGTCGCCGACGAACTCGACCTCAAGGTTTCGGAGAAGTCCTCCCACGGCTCGTCGTACCCGATGGCCGGCGTGCCGGTCGACGACCTCACTCCCTACCTCCGGGCGCTGGTCGAGCGGGGCTACCGGGTCGCGGTCGCCGACCAGTACGAGACCGACAGCGGTCACGCCCGGAAGATAGAGCGGGTCGTCACCCCGGGGACGCTGCTGGAGACGACCGACGCCGACAGCCAGTACCTTGTGGCGGTCTGTCGGGATGGGGAGTACGGGCTGGCCTTCACCGACGTCACGACCGGCCAGTTCCACGTCGCGACGGCGGCGGACGCCGACGCCGCCCTCTCGGAGCTGTACCGCTTTGCGCCCGTCGAGGTGCTTCCGGGGCCGGACCTGCGGGCCGAGGAGGGACTGCTCGGGCGGGTTCGCGAGCGGACGGACGCGACGGTCACGCTGCACACCCCGGAGGCGTTCGCGCCCGGCCGGGCCCGGCACCGCGTCCGCGACCAGTTCGGCGCGGAGGCCGTCGAGAGCGTGGGTCTCGAGGCCGACGCCGCGGTCCGTGCCGCGGGTGCGGCACTGGCCTACGTCGAGGAGACCGGCGCAGGCGTGCTCGCTTCGATGACCCGCCTCCAGGCTCACACCGCCGGTGAAGGGGTGGCGCTGGACGCGACTACCCGCCGGAACCTCGAACTCGTCGAGACCATGCGCGGGGAGAGCGAGGGGAGCCTCTACGACACCGTCGACCACACCGTCACGAGCGCGGGCGGCCGGCTGCTCGCTGAGTGGCTCCAGCGCCCCCGCCGCTCGCGGGGCATCCTCGAGACCCGCCAGGCCGCGGTGGCCGCCCTCGCCGAGGCCGCCATGGCCCGCGAGAACCTCCGGGAGTTGCTCGACGGCGCCGCCGACCTGGAGCGGCTGGCCTCGCGGGCCGCCTCGGGTAGCGCCGACCCCCGCGCGCTCCGGTCGGTCGCCGGGACGCTCTCCGTGCTCGGCGAGGCCGTCGACCTCGTCGCCGAGACCGACCGTCTCGCGGGCTCGCCGCTCGCCGAGGTGCTCGACCGGCCCGACCGCGAAGCGGCGGCCGCGCTGGCGGCCGACCTCGACACCGCGCTCGTCGACGACCCCCCGGGAACGGTCACGCAGGGCGGGATCATCGCCCGCGGCCACGACGCGGACCTGGACGAGGTTGTCGAACGCCACGAGACGGCCCTGGAGTGGGTCGACGGGCTCGCCGACCGGGAGAAACAGCGGCTCGGCGTCACCCACCTGTCCGTCGACCGCAACAAGACCGACGGCTACTACATCCAGGTCGGAAACAGCGAGACCGACAGCGTCCCCGAGTCGTACGACCGGGTCAAGAGCCTGAAGAACGCCGAGCGGTACACCACACCGGAGTTAGAGGAGAAAGAGCGGGAGGTCCTCCGGCTGGAGGAGCGCCGGTACGAGCTGGAGCGGGAGCTGTTCGAGGAGTTGCGCGAGCGGGTCGCGACGCGGGCGGAACTGCTCCAGAGTGTCGGCCGGGCGCTCGCGGAGGTGGACGTGCTGGCGGGCTTTGCCGCACACGCTGTCCGCAACGACTGGACCCGGCCCGAACTCGTCGAGGGCCGCGAGCTCGAGGTCGAGGCCGGCCGTCACCCCGTCGTCGAGCGGACGACGGACTTCGTCCCCAACGACCTCCGGATGGACGAGGACCGGCAGTTCCTGGTCGTGACGGGGCCGAACATGAGCGGCAAGTCCACCTACATGCGCCAGGCAGCGCTCATCACGCTGCTCGCACAGGTGGGGAGTTTCGTCCCGGCGCGCTCGGCGCGGGTGGGCCTGGTCGACGGCATCTACACCCGCGTGGGCGCGCTCGACGAACTCGCGCAGGGCCGCTCGACGTTCATGGTCGAGATGCAGGAGCTGTCGAACATCCTCCACTCCGCGACCGAGGACTCGCTCGTCATTCTGGACGAGGTGGGGCGGGGCACGGCCACCTACGACGGCATCTCCATCGCCTGGGCCGCTACCGAGTACCTCCACAACACCGTCCGGGCGAAGACCCTCTTCGCCACCCACTACCACGAGCTGACGACGCTTGCCGACCACCTCGACCGGGTCCACAACGTCCACGTCGCTGCCGAGGAGGTCGACGGCGAGATCACCTTCCTGCGGACCGTCCGCGAGGGCGCCACGGACCGCTCCTACGGCGTCCACGTCGCCGACCTCGCCGGGGTTCCGGAGCCCGTCGTCGAGCGCTCCCGGGAGGTGCTCGAGCGGCTGCGCGAGGAGAAGGCGATCGAGGCGAAAGGCGGGGCCGGCGAGCCGGTCCAGGCCGTCTTCGACCTCTCGGCGGGGGCGTTCAGGGGCGGTGCAGCCGCCGACGGCGGTGGAGACAGGAGCGACGATGCCAGTGCCGCCGACCCCCCCGAAGACGTCACCACGGCCTTCGGTGAGGACGCCCCCGGCGTGCTGGAAGCACTCGCGGACCTGGACGTGAACGAGACGCCGCCGGTCGAGCTGATGGCCCAAGTCCAGGAGTGGCAAAAGCGGCTGGACGACGAGTGAGACAGGCATCGATACAGGTCCGCGAGCCGGGGGCCGGCCCTACTACTCCCGCTCGTCGTCAGCCTCCCCGACCAGCTGTCCCCGTCCCTGCTCCTCGAGCTGTCTGTGGGCGTCGTTGATGAGCCGGAGGACCTGCGGGAGGACCTCGACCTCGATCTGGTCGTGGATCGTCGGCTCGACCGCCTCGACCTCCTCGAGTTTCTGCGCGTACTTGTCCGGGATCTCGATCTCGACTTTCATCGCTGGGGGCTGCTTCAGGTGGGTCGGTGAAAACGGTACCGTCGGTGCAGTCTCGCTCCCGGTCGAAGACCGGTCGTGACCCGCGGGTCAGGACCTGCCGCGACGTCCCGCAACGAGGCGGGCGGCGAGCAAGGCGGCCGCTGCGAGGCCAGCCGTGAGACCGAACCCGGGGCTCCCACCGCCGGTCGTCCCCCCGACGGGCGTGTCACTCGATAGTCCGCCGTCAGTCGTCGTTCGTGTCGGCATCTCCGTTGGAGTGGCCGTCGTCGTGGCCGTCCGTTCCGGCACGTCGCCGACCACGACGGTGTCAGTACCGGTGGTGGTACTCCCATTGCTGTACTCGACGGTCAGGTCCACCGTATACCGCCCCTCGGTCGGGTAGGTGTACGCCACGACTTCGCCGTTGGCGTCGGTCTGCCCGTCGCCGTCGACGTCCCACCGGTACCCCGCGACGCTGTCGTCGGCTGGGACGTCCGCGACCAGCGTCACTGTTTCATCCGGCCTGGGGTTGACCGGCGCGTGCCAGAGGATGGTGTCAGCAGTCCCGCGCTGACTGATCGTTTCGTCGGCCACAGCGACAGCCTCGGTGGTCGTCTCCGTCGACCCGTCCGGAAGCGTGGCCTGGAGCGTCACCGAGTGGTCGCCGGCAGTGGTGAAGACGTGACTGACGAGTGACCCCTGACTCTCGTAGCTCCCATCGTCGTCCACGTCCCACCGATAGGTCACCGCCGGGTCCGTGGGGCCGCTCGCGACCAGCGTCACCGGCTCGCCACGGAGCGGAGCAGTCGGGGAGTGCCACCACGCGGCGCTCAGCGTGACCTCTCCCGTCGGCGTTGCTGTCGGCGTGGGCGTCGCAGTCGGTGTCTGTTCATCACCCTCCACGGTGACCTCGCGGCTCGTCGAGGCGGACGCCTCGTCGTCGTCAGTCACGGTCAGTTCGACCGTGTATTCCCCTGGCTCCGGAAACGCGTACTCGAAGTTCGGTCTCTCGGCGACCGGCTCACCGTCGACACGCCAGAGATACTCCACGACCTCACCATCCGGGTCCGATGCCTCCGCAGCGAAGGACACTGCTTCTTCGGGCGCAGGCTCGGTCGGCGAATACGAGAAGTCGACCGTCGGGGGCTGGTTCTCCGCGACGGTGAGCGTCCCGCAGGCCACCTGCTCGGTGGCGTCCGTCGTCGCGTTGACGGCTCTGACCTGTGGCTCGTAGGTACCGGCCTCCTGGTAGGTGAACGTCCGTGTCGTACTCTCGACGCGGTCGCCGAACTCGCCGGTTCCGAACTTGTCGTACCGGTAGGCGTCGGCGTCCTGCGAGGCGGAGGCGTCGAGCGTCACGGACTCGCCGGGCGCGATGTCGGTCGCCGAGAGGTCACAGCGTGCGACGAGCTCGGCGAGAGGGCCTGCCCGGTCAACTGCCGAAAGCGTGGCTGACGTGTCGGGAGCGGTCCCATCGGTCGACGTATCGGGAGCCGTCGCCGCTGCCGCGGCCGGCGCCAGCGAGACGGCGAGGAGGCAGGCCACGAAGGCGGCGGCCAACGCCACACGGCGCGTGGCCCTCATAACGACTGGACCGAGCCGCCCTTCACCCGGACGGTCCCGTCGGGGTCGATCCGGAGGGCCTGCTGGCTACTGACCGACGGGTTGCCCCCGGACTGCGCTTTCATCGTCGAGAAGACCAGCCCTTGCTGGGTGGCCTTGAGCCGGTAGTTGACGCTGTTCCCGCTCCCGTCAGTGTGTCTGATGAGTACCGTCCCCTCCGTGTCGTCGCCGCCGGCGACTAAGTTGCCCTTTGCGGCCTGTATCTCGGCGGTAGTGGTGTCGTTCCCGTCTTTGGCCGTGATCACCCCGTCCGTTCCTTCGCCTCCAATGATCGCCTGGGGATTCCCTGCGTTGTTCTCTGCTTTCAGGTCCATCACCACGGGAGCCTGGTTGCTGTTCTGCTCCGGCTTGCGCAGCCAGAGCTCGCCACTCCGGCTTGCACCGCCGACCGCGGCGAGCGCCTCCCCAGTTGCGAACTTGCTCAGCAGCAGGATTTCCGGTGACGGGACTGAGGTCTGCTGGGTCGCATCAAAGAGTAGTAATTCGCCGCCCCCTCCGTCGATTTGTACCCGTTCGTTGTCGTTCCTATCAGTGAGCGTGACCTGCCCGTTTCGGTCACTCCCGCCGAATGTCGCCTGGGCGTCCTCCGCGTCGATGGTGACGGTCTCGTGAAAGAACCCGTCGGAGGTGTCCGTTGACCCGCTCCGATACAGGTTGACAGTTCCGCTCACGAAATTGTTCCCGATGGCAGCACGCGCCTGGTCCCCGAACAGCCGGATAGTGTCTCTGGTTTCGGGGTCGATGACCGGTGCCAGGACTGGGCCCTCCCCGGTGAACTGCGAGAGCATCAGCCCGGTGTTGTTCAGCCTGGCCTGCGCGTCGCCGGTGACGTCCCTGACTTCGACCTCCGCGTTCTCCCCGTCGAGGTGCACGAAGTCGTTCTGCCCGTCACCGACCGTGATCTGTCCCTTGCCGCCGTCGATCCACACCCGGTCCTCGTTCGGGGCGTTCCGGTTGCCCGTCTCCGCGGTGACCTGGATCCGCAGGTTCTCGTTTTCGTCACGGAGCCGGAGGTCACCCTCCGGTGCATTCCCGCTCCCCCCGCCGAGGGTCAGGTTCGCCCGGTCCGCGTTCAGCCTGATGCTCGCGGGGTCCCCTTCAGCCGTCGTGATCTCGAGGTCGCCCCGCTCTGTGCCATTGGTCTCCTCCGGACCGTTGCCGCCGACGACGCTGATCCGGTCCTGTTCGAGTAAGATGTCGGGGTTGGCCATCGGTCTGTCTGCAGATCCAGAGCATACGACAAGTAATCACACGCTAGCCACTTAGCGCCGGTCCGGGAACGGTATCGTTTCGGCCTTCGAGCGCGCGCAAGAAGGCCGGAGAACCGCTACGGCGTCTTGTTGTCGGTGAACTCCCCGTCGAAGGTCCCCGGGTGGTTGAAGTACCGATAGGCGTCCAGCCACTTGTCGTACTCCGGGTACATGTTCCCCGGCCGCATGTAACTCCGCGAGGAATTCACCTTGACGGTGTTGTGTTTGCCCATGTGCGGTCGGCCGTTGAACCTCCCGCTGACGAGTCTGTCTTCGAGCTTCTCGAGTTCGGACTTCGCCACGTCGATGCTGAGCATGTGGTCCAGAAAGCCAGGTCCGACGTTGTGGGGATCGCCTGATTTCGCTTTCCTGATATCCTGGTTGAGCTTCTTCAGCTTCTGGAAGAAGATCTTCTTTGGTTTGGTGTATGCCCCGCCGAAGGGCCCCGACAGGTCG
>JAZKSZ010000028.1:0-16196 GCA_036625795.1 Haloarculaceae archaeon | reverse complement strand
CGGCCATCTGGTCGACCAGGTCCCAGGGGAACTCGTCGGTCTCGTCGATCTCCTTGGCGCGCGGGACGACCTCCTCGTCGACGAACTCCGCGACCATCTCCTCGATCTGGCGTTGCTCTTCGGTGAGCGAGAAGTCCATACCGGCGTCTTGGGTCCCGGGGACATTAGTATTCGCGTCTCGGCCGGCAGAGGACTGGTCCGTGACGGGGAACCGCGACTGTGTCAGGAAGGGGCGGATCCAGTGCGGCCGGCCGCAAGGAGCCGACGCCTACTCCCCGAAGTGCGTCAGCGCCTCGAGTTCCTCGGTAGGGACGTCCTCGAACAGCTCCCGGGCGATGGTACGCCGGTGGACTTCGTCGGCACCGTCGACGATCCGGAACGCGCGGACGGACTCGTAGAAGTCCGCGAGCGGGAGGTCACGGGAGACACCGGTGCCGCCACAGAACTGCAGGGCGGTGTCGATGGCCTCCTGGGTGGCGTTGGCAGTGAAGACCTTGGCCATCGAGACGCCGATCCGGGCCTCGTTGCCGGCGGCGATGTCGGCGGCGACCGTCCGGACCAGCGCCCGGGCCGCCGCGAGCCGGGTGCGCTGGTCGGCCAGCTCGAAGCGGGGGTACTGTTTCTCCGAGAGCGCCGTCCCGAAGGCGTCGCGCTCGCTCATGTACGCGGCCGCGATGTCGAGCGCCCGCTCGGCCATCCCCGAGTAGCGCATGCAGTGGGTCAGCCGGGCGGGCCCGAGCCGCTCCTGAACGTGCTGGAAGCCCTTCCCCTCCTCGCCGAGTAAGTGCTCCTCGGGCACGCGGACGTTGTCGTACTTGATCTCGGCGTGGCCGGCACCGGTCATCTCCGACCCCAGGTGAGGGATGTTTCGAACGACCTCGACGCCGTCGGCCTCGGCGGGCACGATGAACACCGAGCAGCCCTCGTAGGGGTGGGCGTCGGGGTCGGTGCGGGCGAAGACCAGCAGGATGTCCGCGCGGATCCCCTGTGTGGTCCACCACTTGTGACCGTCGATGACCCACTCGTCGCCGTCCTTCTCGGCGGTCGTCTGGATCGACTTGGGGTCCGAGCCCGCGCCCGGCTGGGGCTCGGTCATCGAGAAGCCCGACCGGAGCTCCCCCTCCACCAGCGGCTTCAGGTACTCCTCTTTCTGGAGCTCCGTCCCGTGGAGTTCGAGCAGGTGCATGTTCCCCTCGTCGGGGGCGTCGACGCGCATCGCCGCCTGCCCCAGGGGGCTCCGGCCGGCCTCCTCGAATGCCGGCAGCACGTCACGGAAGTCTTCCCCCATCCCGCCGTACTCCTCCTCGATCTGGGGGGCGTAGATGCCGTACTCGCGAGCCGCCTCCCGGAGGTCGTTGACCGTCCCCTCCGAGACCGTCATCCCGCCGGCCAGTTCCCGCTCTTTCGGGAGGACGACTTCGTCCATCAGGTCCCGCGCCCGCTCGGCCAGTTCCTCGGCCCGCGCTGAGTCGTCGTACGAGAGCATGTATCGGACAGACCCTGGACGACATTAAAACACCCGCGCCGAATATCACCGGCTGGGAATCCCCCGGCGCCGATCGGCCGTCGCGCGAACGTCATCGGGGAACGGTTCATACCAACCTGGCCGGGATCCCGGGACATGGGTTCCACCGAGGCGGACATCCGGCTCGACGTGCGCGAGGTCGACGGCGAACCGTTCGGCGACATCATGGACGCGCTGGACGACCTGGGCGACGGCGAGCGGCTCCGGCTGGTCGCGCCCTTCGAGCCCGAGCCGCTGTACGGCGTCCTCGACCAGCGGGGCTTCACCCACGAGACCGCGCAGGTCGACGGGGTCTGGCACGTCGACATCGCTCGCGCCTGAGCGAGTCGGCGACCACGACCGTTCAGTTCGCGGACATACCGCCGTCGGCCAGGTGGACCTCGCCGGTGACGTAGGCGGCGGCGTCGCTCGCGAGGTAGACCGCGCTGGTGGCGATCTCCTCGGGGTCGGCAAAGCGGTCCTGGGGGATCTCCGAGAGCAGGTCCTCGCGGATCGACTCGTTTTTCCGTACTCCTTCGGTGAGGTCGGTCCTCGCGTACCCGGGCGCGAGCGCGTTCACGCGGACGTCGGGTGCCCAGTCGACGGCCAGGGTCTTGGTCATCCCCACCAGCGCGTGCTTCGAGGCGACGTAGGGGACCTGCCGCGGGAGCCCCCGAACGCCGCCGACGCTGGCCACGTTGACCAGTGCCCCCGTCCCCTCCCGGTCGAGCACCCGGCTGCCGAACTCGCGGGCGCACTCGAAGGCCCCGCGGACGTTGACCGCGAAGATGTGCTCCCAGGTCTCGGTATCGAGGTCGCGGGCGTCCCCGAAGAACGGGTTCGTGCCGGCGTTGTTGACCAGCACGTCGGCCGGGCCGAGTGCGTCCGCGACCTCCTCGAACAGCGCGACGATCCCGGCGCTATCGGTGACATCGAGCGTAACGGGGTGGGCCGCGGCCCCGGTGTCTTCGACCCGCGCTGCGGTCTCCACGAGGTCATCCTCGGAGCGCGCGACGGGGGCCACGTCCGCGCCGGCCTCGGCCAGCGCGACCGCCGTCGCCTCGCCGATGCCGCGGCTGCCCCCGGTGACGACCGCGACCGACCCATCCAGTGAGAAGGCGTCGTGTGCCATACCCACACCACGCCCGCCGCGGTACAAGAATGGACGGGCCCGGGCTCGAAGGCCGGGGACGACCCGCCGGGAGGCGGTCCCGCCGACGCCGATGGCAGTGATTCGGCAACCGACAGCGAGTCGTCGACGACTGCGGCCGAAGACACGGACGAGCCGTCGTCCGCCGACGGTCAGGTCTCCTTGGTGACGCTGTACCACTCGCCGGTCCAGGTAAAGAGGTACTCGAAGACGGCCTTGATCGCCGAGAGGCTGTACACCGGCAGCATGAGGGGGGTGAACAGCCCAGTCCAGCCGGGCCGGGAGACCAGGCCGCGCCGGTAGTCGACCCAGTGGACGAGGTAGGCGACGCCGGCGACGACGAGCAGCGGGACCGCGAAGAACAGCTCCGAGCCGGCGACCAGCAGCACGGCGAACTTCGGGAGCACCGAGAGCAGGAAGAGACTCCCGACGACCGTCGCCGCGCCGATCAGCGCCGAGACGGGGTTGCGGTGGTCGGTCACCGGCCTGACGGAGGCGAGCAGGTGGTGAAAGACCTGCGCGTAGCCGGTCATCCAGCGCTTGCGCTGGCCCCACCAGTCCCGGACGGTGTGGGCGGCGTCGATCCGGGAGGGGTACTCGAGCAGTTCGGTCACGTCGAGGCGCTCCCGGTAGCAGTCGTGGGCGAAAGCGAAATCCTCCGTCAGCATCCGCTCGTCGTAGCCGCCGACCCGGTCGAGCGCATCCCGGCGGAGGACGACGGCGCGGCTGGCGGCCATCGTGAAGCCGGTGAGCAACTGGAGCGGGCGCAGCGCCACGTAGTTCAACAGGACGGACTCGTAGTAGGCGAAGGACTCCACCACGCCGGTCGGCTCGGGGACCGTCCGGCCCTGGACGACGTCACTGTCCCGCAGTTTTCCGACGGCCGCGGGGACGAACCGCTCGTCGACCCGTTCGTCGGCGTCGAAGACCGCGACGTACTCCCCCTCGGTCTCGTCGACGGCGTAGTTTATCGCGCCGGCTTTCGAGCCCGGCGAGCGGGTGTTGACCAGCACCTCGACATCCTCCCGCTCGGCGAGTTCGGCGGCCCGCTCGCGCGTCTCGGGGTCGTCGGGCTCGGGGACGACCAACACCTCCAGGTCCGCGTACCCGGAGGCGAGGAGGCTCTCGACGCTGCGCTCGAGGACGTTTGCGTCCCGGTAGACGGGGACGATGGCGGTGACGCGGCCGTCGTCGGTCACGGGGTCGACCCCGGGGCGACGGAACAGGCCGACGAGAAAGACCGCGGCGGACCCGGCGATGAAGATAGAAAAGAAAAGCACCGACAGTTCGGCTTCGAGGAATTCGAGTGCGAGCGGGACGACATCGGGGAGGCGCATCGTGGCGAAGCCGGTCACGTAGCCGACGGCGAGGATGAGCACCGAGACGCCGAGAAAGAGGACGCTGCCGAGCAGGCTGGTGGCGCGGTCCCCGGCAGTGGTCATGTTACCCGAGAGACGGAGCCGCGGAAATAAAACGACCGGGATCGCCTCACCCGCGGCCGGAACCGGGGGACGTGGGCGGAAACAACAGTTAATTAAACCACTGTTCCATAGCCGCGAGCATGAACAGGGACGCCATCCTCGTCGGCGGTGCGCTCCTCGTGTGGGTCGCCTTCGTCGCCTTCTGGGTCGGCAACATCGTCCAGCTGACCTCGCTGGGTGTCGTCACCGGGTTCCTGCTGACCGCGGTGACCGTCATTCTGCACTACTCGGAGGGGACCGGGTGGGAGCCGACCGAAGACATCTCTCAGGAAGTGCTGGAACGCCGGGCCGAGGCGGTGCCGGAGACGGACTTCCCCGAGCCGATGAACCGCTCGATCGGGGGTGGCGGCGCGCCCGCGGCCGTCGGCGCCGGCGGCGTGGAGGGCGAGCTCGCCGATTCCGAGGAGGAGGAAGAGGAGGGCTTCGACCCCGCGGCCATCGAGGACCCCGAGACCTACGAGATCGAGTTCTCGAAGAAAGGGACGACCGTCGAGGTGGCAGAGAACGAGAACCTGCTCGAGGCCGGCGAGGACGAGGGCTGGGACCTCCCCTACGCCTGCCGGGAGGGACAGTGTCTCTCCTGCTCGGGGCACATCGCCGACGGCGACGCCCACGAGTACATCCGGCACTCCCAGAACGACACCCTCAACGACGACGAGATGGACAAGGGCTACTGTCTGACCTGCACGGCGTACCCGACCCAATCGTTCACCCTGGAGACCGACGAGTCTCCCTGACTCGCAACTGTTTTATCCGCGTTGCTGTTACCGGCGTGTGAGGGCGGCTAGTTCAGCGGACAGAACGCCTGGTTCCGGACCAGATGGTCGGGGGTTCAAATCCCTCGCCGCCCGCATTTTGCTGCGAGCAATACGCGAGCAGCAAATGCGCTACCGGGGGATTTGAAGTAGAGAACGCCGAGCGATAGCGAGGCGTTCGCGTGGTTCAAATCCCTCGCCGCCCGCATTTTGCTGCGAGCAATACGCGAGCAGCAAATGCGCTACCGGGGGATTTGAGGGAGACTACGAGCGACCGCAGGGAGCGAAGTGGGCGTGGTTCAAATCCCTCGCCGCCCGCATTCTGCGACACCGCGGGGGAAAAATAGTCAGCAAACAGATAGGTACGGCTATCATACTCATACTGACTGCCGACAAGTGGGATGTATGGAACCGACCACTCCAGCGTTCGTGGGTATTCCCGGCGGACCAGAACTGTTGATCATCCTCGGCATCGCGGTCCTGTTGTTCGGCGCGAACAAACTCCCGGCTCTCGCCCGGTCGTCGGGGCAGGCGATGGGCGAGTTCAGAAAGGGGCGCCAGGAGATCGAAGACGAAATCCGGACGGCAGCGAGCGAACAGGACGCCGAGCCCGATGCTGGCGTCGAAGAGGCAGCCGAAACAGCCTGAACACCGCAGTTTTCAACCCGTCTTTCCAGAGTCCGCCGGACAGCGAGCGCACGCGCCGCACTCGGCGCGCTCCGAGTGACCGGTTCGAGTGCTATCCTCGACGGCCGGCGACGGCACGCGAGACGATTCGGCGACGGCACGCGAGACGAATCGGCGGCGGGAGAGCGACCGACCCCCGGCCCGGCCGCTACGTGGGCGAGTGTGCAGAGCGTGAGCGCCGGGCAGCGGCCGACCCGGTCAGTCATCGTCGGCCGTGCCCGTCTCGGTGCCGGCCGTCGTCGGCGGGAGGTCCAGGTTCTCGACGGGCTGTCTCGATTCCAGGAGGTACTGGACCGCGGCCACGCCAGCGACCACCGCGGCGGTCACCAGCGCGTAGCCGTACCCCCCGACGGACGCGAGCGGCTCCAGCCCGACCGCACCGCCGGCGGCCAGCAGCCCCAGGACGGCGCTCACCGCGAGATACACCGAGTGCCAGGCGTGCCCGTCCGCCGACATCGCGTCGAGGTAGGCGTCGAACTCCCGGACGGAGTCGGTCATCCTGACGGTCCCCCTGTTCCGGCCGTAGGTGACGATCCCGAGGGCGTCCATCTTCGGCAGGTGGGTCTGGTGGAGCGCGGTGTACAGCCGCTTGCGCTCGCCGGGGACGACCTCGGCGGTCGTCGTCCCGTTCTCCCAGGCGGCCAGCTGCTCCGAGAGGTCGCGTATCGTCACCGTCCCGTCAATGTGTCGCAAGTAGTACAACACGTGACGGCGGCGGCGGTTGCTCAGCGTCTTGAAGATATCGTCCGGCAAGAGTACCGACTCGACCCGTTCCGCCGGGTCGGCTCCCCCACCCCCATCCCTGAGTGCCTGCATTGTGATTCCCGGTTGCCGTGACGCGTACCGAGGTAATAAGACATCCCCAGTAGGTCAGCGGTTACAGGCGGTTCTGGCCGGTTTTGATGTCGCTGCAGCCGACTATCCGTCAGGGTGACGTGTCGGGTCGGCTGCTGGCCGGCCCACGTTTCCGTACGCTCGCTATACCTATGCCCGACTGTGACGTAGCGCGTGTCGACACCGCATGAGATTCAGTTCGTCGACATCGCCGCGCTTTCGCGTCCGCCGGCCCGAGTACACCGGGCCGAACCGGTGTCTCCCCTGCACCGCGGTCAACCTCGTGCTCGTAGCGGCCGCGACTGCCGTCGTGGCGGCCGTCTCGCTGCCCGCCGCGCTGGCGGTCGGGACCGTCTCACTGGCGCTTGTCTACCTCCGGGGGTACCTGGTCCCCGGGACGCCGGCGCTGACGAAACGGTACCTCCCGGAGCGAATGTTCGCGTGGTTCGGGAAGGCCGACGGCCCGACCAGCGACGTCGACCCTGGCGTGGTGCTCGCCGCGGCGGACGTCCTCGTCGAGGAACCCGGCGGCGCCGACGTGGCGCTGGACCCGCAGTTCGTCGTGGCCTGGACGGAGCGGACGCGCGCTCTCTTGGAGGAGGACGCCGTCGCCGTCCTCGCCGCAGAGGCCGGTACCCCCGGAGCGGACCTCACCGTGCGACCGGCCGGCGAGGGGCTGGTGGCGACAGTCCACGGCCGACAGGTGGCCAGCTGGGAGTCGGCGGTCGCGCTCCGTGCCGACGCGGCTGCGATGGGACTGCTTGCCGAGCGTGTCCCAGCCTGGGACCACATGGCCGTCGACGCCCACAGCGAGACCACCGGCGCGCTGCGGCTGCTCGCCGACACCTGCCCGTCCTGTGGCAGTCCGACCGCCCTCGAGGAGGGGACAGTCGAGTCCTGCTGTGCGAGCTACCCGGTCGTGGCGGTCCGATGTAGCGGCTGTCACGCCCGCCTGGTCGAGATGCGACTGACCGAGGAGATGCTGGCGACCGACGCCGAGCCCGACCCTGACCCACTCGGGTAGCCGACACCGGTGCGTGCTCGCGCCGCCCGATTCTTTTTCAGGTCAGTCCGGGAACCGACGTTGGCACTCCACGAACGCCCCGGTTCCTGCCGGCGAGCGCGTCGAAGGGCACGTCACGCCGCTGCGTCGGCCGTGTTTCTCGGGGGCGCTCCGTTGTTCCCGCCGTTGGGCTGGACGTACCGCTGGATTTGGACTACGTTCCGCGCAGGCGAGCGAGCAGCCAGCCGGCAGCGGTCACGAACCGGCCGGCGGCGAGCTGATACCACGTCGAGACCGCAAAGGTCGCAAGCGAGAGGGTCGCAAAGACCAGTGGGTCGACGGCGCCGAACGCCGGCAGGTCGGCGAGCGAGGCGACAACGGCAAAGAGGCCGACGATGCCGAGCGCGCGGTAGTACTCACCCCAGGTGATCCCCGCGCGGGTGACGTTGTCCATGTAGCGGCTGACGGGGCGGGTGTGCTCGGAGGGGCGGACCAGCTTCCGGTCGGGGTCGTACTCCAGGAGGTCGAACTCGGCGAGTTTCGGCAGGTGGGTCTGGTGAAGTGTGTTGTAGACACTCTCCCGCAGCGCGCGGGGGGCCGGACTCGTGCCGGCCTCGCTGGCGGCGACCCGCTCGGAGAGCTCCCGCAGCGGGATCCCCTCCTCGCGCCGCCAGAGGGTCGCCAGCGTCTCCCGGCGCCGGGAGTTGCTCAGAAGGTGGTACAGCTCCGATTCGGCTACCGGCACGCGGTTGAACATTCACCCCATCACTGCCAGAAGGTGACGCTCGCGGGGGGCTTAGCGATGGTCTCCATACGCCCCGCCGGCGTGCTGGCGATATTCCGACACGACCCGGTAGGTATGCCGTACGCTTCCGGCCGGAACCGGTAGGGCACCCGGACCCGACCGGTACGGTTCACGGACGGAGCGGTTCTCGACCGGTACGGACCCCGTACGGCACGGGCCACGAACGGTATCGGATCCCTATAAACCGGCGTCTCCGGGCCCGAGCGGGCTGAACGAGTGCATAGGTAAGACCCGACCCGTTCTGGGGGTAGTATCCCGAGACGACCAGTCCACGCCGGATGGGCCGTCGGGATATCAAACCATGACCGACGACAAACCACAGCTGTACAGTCTCTCGCGCCGCAAGATGCTTGCCGGGCTCGGAGCCATCGGCATCGCCTCCGCCGGCGCGGGTATCGGGACTTCTGCGTACTTCAGCGACCGCGAGTCGTTCACCGGGAACACGCTCACCGCCGGCTCGCTCGACATGCGCGTCGTTTACGAAGCATCGTACTTCAGCGACGGCGCCGCGGAGAATCAGGCCGACAGCGCCATGGGCACCCAGGACGGCGAGCCCGCGGGCGTGTTCTACGACCTTGACGACGTGAAGCCCGGTGACTCCGGACAGGTGGAGTTCTGCTTCGAGGTCGTCGACAACCCCTCGTACGTGTGGGCCTGCGGTGACCTCTCCGAGGCGGAGAACGGCTTCACCGAGCCCGAGAGCGACGTCGACGACACCGAACTCGGCGAACTCGGCGAGAGCATCCAGGCCCGGCTGGCCTACTGCGAGGAAGCCGACGGCGAACTCGTCGAGGGCGAGGAGATCGTCTCCGGCACCCTCGTCGACGTCTTCGCCGCTATCGTCGGCGGATTCCCGCTCGATGGCTCCGGTACCGCCGGCCTCGCGCCCGGCGACCAGGCTCCGTACAACGAGGAAGTCGTCGTCGAGGAGGGCACCGACTACGTCACCGGCCCCTGCCTGTGTCTGTTCTGGGAGATCCCCACCTCGGTGGGCAACGAGATCCAGACCGACAGCCTCGAGATGGCACTGGAGTTTCACGCGCTCCAGTCCCGCCACAACGACG
Source organism: Haloarculaceae archaeon (assembly GCA_036625795.1). Lineage (GTDB taxonomy): Archaea > Halobacteriota > Halobacteria > Halobacteriales > Haloarculaceae > Salinirussus. The sequence goes on along the minus strand of JAZKSZ010000028.1, from coordinate 6,913 downwards.
GCACGGCCAACCCCTGCACCCCGAGCATCATGACCCGCACGGGCGAGGGCTTCGCCAAGCAGGAAGAGTTCGCCACGCAGCAGGAGACTTCCTTCGCACGCGGGCGCTACGGTGACAACCTCGCTACAGGCTCCTGGGAAGTCGCAGTGGGCCCCGACGTGGGCAGCGCCGACACCGGCAACTACGTCTGGACGCCCGGCGATACCGTCCCGTTCAGCTACGCGTACGACGGTGCCGGCTCGGCCTCGTTCACACTCGACGGCGTGAACGTCGCCAGCGGCATCCCCGCACCCAGCGGCAAACTCGCAATCACGACGAAGGCCGACGAGGCCACGGTCACGGTCGCGAACCTCGCGCTCAACCTCGACGGCGTGGCGACGACCCTCTCGGGTCCCGACGCCGTCTCCGCGAGCAACGACGGTGCCGACCGCGAGATCACCTACCTGGTCTTCGACACCGACGCCGCCGACGTGGCGAACCCGTTCACCGTCAGCGGTGACGTCACCGTCGACGTCCAGGGCGACTACCCCGGCAGCGAGGAGGGCGTCGCCTTCGACATCAGCGTCGAGTGACCCCACCTGCCCACGACGTCTCACACGATACCATACCACGACACGAAACACGACAACACATCACATAACCATGACCGACGACAACCAACTGTACAACCTGAGCAGGCGGAAACTACTCGCGGGCCTGGGCACGGTGGGGCTGGCTTCGGCCGGCGCCGGCCTCGGCACCTCTGCGTTCTTCAGCGACCGCGAGGCGTTCGAGGACAACCGCCTCACGGCGGGGACACTGGACCTGAAACTCGACTACAAGGCGACTTACCTCGGCGGCCCGGGCCGGCTCGACGCCGTGCGGGCGATGGGCTACCCCGACGCCGAGGACCTTGGGGGCGGCCGGTACCTGCTCGACCAGGCGCCGAGTCCCGCCGACATGCAGGCCTGGGAGGACCTCGTCCAGGCGGAGGACTTCGACTTCTGCTCGCCCGAGGCCGACGAGTTCCTCGTCAACGGCAGCGGTATCCCGGTGTTCACCCTCGACGACGTCAAACCCGGCGACTCCGGCGAGGTGACCATCAGCGTCCACATCTGTGACAACCCCGGCTACGTCGAGCTGTTCGGCGACCTGACCGAGAACGCCGAGAACGACCAGACCGAACCCGAACTCGACGCAGAGGGCGAGGACACGGACGGCGTCGGCGAACTTGCCGACGCCATCGAGGTCTGTGTCTGGTACGACGAGGACTGCGACAACGTCTACGAGCCGACCGGAACGGGCCAGCAACAGGAGCTGGAGGTCGCGCTCGTCAGTGACACCTCCGGCTCGATGAGCGGCGCGAACCTCAGCGCGCTGAAGTCGGCCGCGACGAGCTTCGTCGGCAACCTCTCCTCGCCGGACGAGGCCGCCGCGGTCTCGTTCAACTCCGGCACGTCGCTCGACCAGGAACTGACGACCAACTACCAGGCCGTCCAGAGCGCGATCAACAACTACACCGCCGGCGGCAGCACGAACGTCGCGGGCGGGATCAACGTCGCGCAGGACGAACTCACGAACGGGGCGAACGCGACGCCCGGCGCCTCGAAGGTGATGATCGTCCTGACCGACGGGTTCGAGAACATCGGCGACGCCCGGACTGCCGCCACCGCCGCGAAGAACGCTGGCACCCGGATCTTCGGCATCGGGCTGGGGAACAACGTCGACACGAGTCTCGTGGAGGACATCTCCTCGTCGCCCGACGACGCCTTCTTCGCACCCGACCCCGCCGACCTCGACACCGTCTACGCGGAGATCGCACAGGTCGTGCTCGAAGGCGAACAGAAGATCGCCGAGGGGACGATGAGCGAGGTGTTCGCACAGCTCGCCGACGGCATCCTGCTGGACGGCAACCGCCAGGAGGAGGGCGTCCAGCCCTACCCCGGCGCGACCACCCAGTGTATCGGCTTCGAGTGGACGCTCCCGACGGACGTGGGCAACGAGGTCCAGTCCGACTCGGTGAGCTTCGACGTCGGCCTGGCGGCCGAACAGAGCCGCCACAACGACGACCCGTTCGCCGACGACGAAACGCCGACCCCCACCCCGACTCCGACCCAGTCGGCGGACTGACCGCCTTCGGCGACGTGAGCCGGTATTCCGGCAAGACAGGGCGGTGTACGGTCCCCGTACCGCTCGCGGGCCGGGCGGGAACGACTCCATACCTATGCCCTCGGCAGTCGAGGGGAGGACAACGAACACAACACCATGCAACTCACACGGCGGCAGCTACTCGCCGGCGTCGGCGCCGGCGCTCTCGGGGTGACCGGGGCGAGCCTGACTCGCGACCAGCCCCGGTACACCCACTACACCTACGCCTCGGACGGCGACCTCGACGACCGCCGGGTCCGGGTCGCGTGGTACGAACGCTACAACGGCGTCGGCCTGGAGAGCCAGGCCGGCGCGACCGAAGCAACCCTCGAGGAGGCGCTCGACCCCGACACCGAGCCCGCGTACGTCGACGACCCGACGGACGCGACTGCCGTCGACGGCCCCGTCGTCACCGTCGGGAACGTCCTGCCGGGGGACGAGGGGACGCTCGTGGTCGGCCTCGAAGCCGTCGACGGCGGCGACTTCATCCCCGAACCGCTCGACGTCTGGCTCAGGGGAGCCGTCACCGCCGACGGTGAGGGTGGACTGAACGAGGCGGAGACGGCCGCGGGCGACCGCTCGTCCGACGGCGGCGAACTGGACGAGTGGGTCACCGTCGAGCTCTGGCGGGACGGGTCCCCACTCGGGTCCTGCAACGGCCGTCGGGAGCTCGACGAACAACTCGAAGCCCCGCTGGTCGAGCGGGCGCCGGTCCGGACCGCCTTCGGTCCCGACACCGACATCGGTGACGCCGACGGCCAGCGCGTGCTATCCGGATTGAGCCCCGGCGCGAGCCGGTGTTTCGCGCTCGCGTGGGCGATGCCCAGCGGCGAGGGCGTCGACGTCGCCCAGAGCGACAGCGTCGCCTTCGAACTGACCTTCGGTGTCGCCCCGGCGGGCGCGGCGAGCCCCTTCACGGTGGAGCCGGACGCTACTGGGGAGACCGACGGCGCGGAGGTGGGCGCATGAGCCTCACCCGCAGGCGGGTGCTCGCGGCGCTGGCAGCGGCCGGTGGCGCCGGCGCGCTCGCCGGCCAGGGGGCCGGTGCGCTCCTCCGGGACGCCGAAGAAGTGGGCGGCAGACTGACTGCCGGACTCCTCGACGTCACCGTCGCGTACTGGCGGGACCCGGCGGCCACGGACCTCGACAACCCCGACGGCGTCGTCGACGGGCCGCGGCTCGACCTCCCGGTGACTGTCCCCGCAGACGGGACCACGGGGAAGACGCTGCTTCGCTTCTCGCTGCCGGACTCGGCACGGGGACCGAACAACCCCGCCAACCTCTGGCTCCGGGCGGGCTGTCCCCCGGCGACGACGCTGGCGGAACTGCTGGGTGTCCGGCTACGGTACTCGGACACTGACGGGACGCCCGGCCCGCTGGTCGACGCGGGCTCGCTGCGGACGGTCGCGGAGGGGCTGCGAACCGGCCGCCGACTCGACGGGAACGGCAATCCCGCCGACGGCCTCGACTGCCTGGTCGACGACCTGTTCGTGCTCCTGGAGTACGACCTCCGGGGCTACGTCGGCAGCGAGACGGTCACGCTCACGCTGGACGTCGCGGCCGTCCAGTGTCGCAACAGCGACCCCGACTGGAATCCCTTCGAGCCCGCCAGCCCCGACCCCTGCCCGCCCGGCTGGACCTGCGAGTGCTGCTGGCCGGTCGGGAAGCTGGAGGTCGACGAGCCACTCGAGGCGGGCCGGACCTACCCCTTCGACGAGGGGCTGGTCGGGTACGCACTCGACGTGACCGCCGGAAACGGCGACTCGGGCGTCGGCTTCGAACTCGTCTCGACGGACGGGAGACCAGTCCTCCCGCTCTGTGAGGTGCAGGTCAAGGGCGGCCCGGACGACACCCGGTACCCGCGCGGGGACGACTACGGCGTCGACACCGGCATCCTTGAGGGGGCGGTCGACGGCGTAATCACTGCCCCGGAGAACCCCAACAGCGGCGGACGCTACGCCATCAGCTACCTGCTCGTGAGCGTCTGTGCGCCCGCACTCGAGAGCGGGGACTGTCCCGACGCGCTGGCCGAACCGGCCGCGAGTGTCCGCGAGAGTCGCCCGCCGGCACGCGACGGTGGGTCGATCAAGAGTCGTCCCGACAGCGACTCCGGGTCCGGAGGCGGTAACGGGCCGGACGGGAGCGGCGGCGAGCAAAAGAGCGACGCACAGTCCGCTGATGGGCCCGCAGCCGGTGCCGACCACGGCGACGGGAGGGAGCGATGAACCCGCTCGCCTGGGCCCGGTCGGCGGGACCGTCTTCCCGCGTCCGGAGGGCTGCGGTCGTCCTGGCCGGGCTCTTACTGGTGGCGGCGGTGGTCCCGTTCGTCGTCTTCGCCGTCCCGCAGGTCGTCGGTGCGGACCACGGCTTCGTGATCCTCTCGGGGAGCATGGAGCCGACGCTCTCGCCCGGCGACGTGGTCATCGTCGCGGCGACCGCGGACGTCGGGGCTGGCGACATCGTCACCTTCGACGACGGCAACGCAGTCCCGACGACCCACCGGGTTGTGGGAACCCAGGACGGCCAGTTCGTCACCAAGGGCGACGCCAACGAGGAGCCCGACAGCCGGCTGGTTGCGCGCGAGGACCTCGTCGGGCACGTCGTCCTCGCCATCCCGCTGGTCGGTCACGTGATCCTCTGGGCGAACACCCCGACAGGCTACGTGACGCTCGTGCTCGCGCCCCTGGCGCTGCTGGCCGTCACCGAACTGCACAGTTGGGCGCGCCGGGGCGACGAGCAAGGAGCTGACGGCGGCGACGGCGAGGCGGGAGCGGGCGACGAGGACACCGCGGATGCCGACGACGACACCGCGGACGCGCCGGCCACGGCCGCCGGCCCGGAGGAGAACGCAGACACCGACCCGGACACGGAGCCCCCGGTGTCGGGGGCCAGTACCGTCGCGGTTGCGGTGCCGGACCTGAAACTCACGCTGCTCGCGTCCGCCTCCCTGCTCGCGTACGCAGGGTGGAACGTTTACCGCGAGGTTACCACCCTCGCCGCCCCCGACCCGGTGTCGGTGGGAGCACTGACCGCCGGGCTGCTCGGGCTGCTCTTTGCTACCTGGGTGACCGTCGGAGCGTGGCACCGTGCCAGGGACGCGGCGGCCGACGAGTCGGGGGCCACCCCGAACCCGCGGACCGCGGAGACCGACGGCGGGACGGACGCGGACTCTGGTTCGAGCGACGCCGACGGGCCAGACAGCGCGGACGGTGCGAACGGGGCGGACACGGAGGCAGACCGATGAACGGAGCAGTTGCGGTGTTCGTCGCCGTCCTGGTCGTCTTCGCGACCGCAACCGTCGGCTTCGGTGGCGGCGAGGCAGCGTCCGATGGACGGCTCGCCGACAGGGAGGCAGTCGACGTCACGTTCGACGCGAGCGCCGACGGCTCCACGTTCACTGTCCGGGAACCGGAACCGGAGAACCAGGCGAGAGACGGGAGTGTCGGGGTACAGTCCGCCGTCGACAGTCCCGGTACCGATGGGCCCGACCCGACGCTGGTGGTCCCGCCGTCAGAAACTGCGGGTGACGGGAACGGCACCGCTGTGGACAACAGTTCCGCCGCGGACGACGACCCCGTCGCCGGTAACGGCTCCGCCGCGGACAACGGCTCTGTCCCGGGTAACGGTGACACCGCCGTGCTCGTGGTGACTCCGCCGAACGGCACCGCACCGGCATCGAACGGCACTGGCGGCGCCAGCACAGACGCGGACCAGGGGGCCCCCTCCGGGAACACCACGGCCGGTGCGTCGGGAGAAGTGAGGGCCGGCAACGCCACGGCCGGCGAATTCGGGAATACCAGCGACGGAGCGGCGGGGACGGCTGCCACCGTTCCGGATTCCGCTCTCGACGACGGCGCGAACGTGACAGCCAAATCAGACAGTGACACGGGGAACGTCACCGGTCCGGACTCGGCGGCCGGGGCGTCGACGGCCGACTCGGGTGCGGAGAACGCTACCGACGGGTCGTCGGAATCGACCGACGGCACGGACCCGGATGCCAGTCTCGGAGACGACGACACGCCGACCGACCCTGGTCATGACGGGAACCAGTCCGACGGGACGGCCGAGACACCGGACGTGACCGACTCAACCGACTACGACGCGGGCGACGACTCTGCGGGCGAGGACCCGGTGACTGCGGAGGAGCCCTCAACTGACGGTGTGGACTCGTCCGGTACGGCAGTCGAGGACTCGAGCGAGTCGGAAACAGACGAGCAGAGCCAGCCCGACCAGTCGGCGGACGGGAGCGACGCGGAGTCCTCGACCGACAACGCGGCCTCGGACCAGACGTCGACAGAGCCGGATTCGGATTCGGAGCCTGACTCGGATTCGGAGCCGGATGCGGGTTCGGACACGGACGCGGAATCTGGAGCGTAGTCGAATTCGTCGGCCGGCGGGGTCAGTCAGACCTCGACGAACGTGAAACTGGCACCGATCCTGGTCACTTGCGGTCAGGCAGCTACGTTCGAAGAAATACCGAAGGGAGACGGCTGACTCGTCAGTTTGCCAGCTTGAACTCGATGGCCGCACCCTGGCCGAAGCCGACACACTCGGTGGCGATCCCGCGGTCGACGTCCTCGCGGTTCATCTCGTGGATGAGCGTCACGGGCAGGCGCGCGCCCGAGCAGCCGAGCGGGTGGCCGATCGAGATGGCGCCGCCGTTGACGTTGAGGATCTCGTCGTCGATCCCGAGTTCGCGCTTGGAGGCGATGACCTGGCTCGCGAAGGCCTCGTTGAGCTCGACCAGGCCGTAGTCGTCGATCTCGGTGCCGGCCCGCTCGAGCAG